>JBNMLI010000239.1:0-2352 GCA_050874765.1 Alistipes sp. | reverse complement strand
GTTACGGGTTTCAGATCGCCCATTTTGAGTTTCGACGCCGGCAGTTCCAACTCGAAGTCCTCTGGCAAAATACCGTCCATCTTGACGACGGGTTTCAGATCTTCGGGCTTGATATTCCTGATGCGCTCCAGCTCTTTTTGCAGCTTCTCGATCTCGGCGTTCGCCACGGCGATATCTTCGACGGTCGATTCGGGCAGTAGTTTCTTCTTTTCGAGGGCCTCGATACGCGCCTGCAATTTGCCGATGATGCCCGTGCTTTGTTCCGTCTGCGCGTTGGTTCCAGCGATGGACTTCATCAGCTCCTCGGTCTGCTTGCAAGCCTCGTCCGTTACCTTGTCCAGTTCGGCTTGCACCTCGGCCGCCTTCTTCTCCGTTTCGCGTTTCTTTTCGATAGCTGCCGTCAGCAGGTCGTACTCCTTGCGCAGGGGTGCGAGTTTCGATTCGTCGGGTACTTTCTGCAAGGTAAAACCGGCGACCAATCCTCCGAAATTCGGAACCATCCGCGTCTTGGTCGTCGTGGCGATGATCTCTTTCTGCTCGGCGAGCTTCTTGATTACCTCCGTCTGCTCCTTGGAGAAGGTGATGCCGGCACGCGACAGCGACGAGAACTTCGTCGCGGGATCGGAGAGTGCCTTGCACAACTGCAACGACGCTGAACCCAAATCCATCTCCAATGCCGTGGCGAGGTCCAATGCCAACGCCTGCGTGCGGTTGAAGTTCTCGCCCGTGATATTGGTGAAAGCCAACAGGCGGGCGGTGGATTTGTCGAGAATCGTCTCGTCGCCGAAAAGCGTCTTCCCCTGCAACTCCGATGCGTAGTCGGCCAACTGCCGGAAGTTGTAACCGACGGCCTGATTCGTAACCTTGAGTGCCTGCTGTACTTTTGCCTCGGCTTTGGTCTGTACATCGGCCAAATGCAGCGACACGCCGCCCAATGCCGCAAAGGGTGCGGTGAGCTTCAACGAGAGCGACTTGCCGACGGAGGTCAGCTTCTTTTCGAGCGAGCCGAGCCCTTTCTCGACTTGCTGCGCCTTCTGCTGGAATTCATACGAGTCGGCTCCGATCTTTATAAGCAAGTCGGCGATTCTCCGGGACATGGCTGTTTAGGATTTGTGTTGCAGATAGAGCGAGCAGCCCGCCTCGACGTCCGATAGTACCGCCGGTCGCCCGTTCTCCACACGCAACATAGCCGCCACGACGGGGATCATCGTTTCGCCCGCATGCGTATCCAATGGCTCGTCGGCGCCGATGCCCGACCATTCGGCCACGCAACGAATATAGTTCTCGGTATGATTCTCGATGGGCGGAGCGTAGCGCGAGATCATCTACCGGATTGTCCGGTAACCCGGGCTTATTGGTCAAAAATAGTACATAAAAACGCTGTAATAAATTGGTTTTCTTATATTTGTACCATTTGCGTTAGAGATGGATAAAAAGTTTGCCCCAAATGCGGGCATCGCACCCTCGTCAGACACGGCTACAACGGGGGTAAACAGCGATATTTTTGTGCTAACTGCCATCGCCATTCCGTACTGCCGACCGTCCGTCGTTCGACTTCACCAAAAGGTCTTTACGAAGAGTATATCAAGGGCAAGCAAACCCTCGCACAGATAGCCGAGTATCACGCCCTCTCGGTAAGCACCGTGCAGCGCAGAATCCGACAAGTTCACTCCACGCGCATAGTGTCAAAATACAAGGAGGTGGTAATCCTGATGGACGCCACATATTGGGGGCGAGATTTCGGAGTGTTGCTCGTGGTCGACGCTTATCGAAAGCGACTGCTGTGGCGCAAATTCCTCGACAAGAGAGAGTGCGTTGCCGACTACTTGGAGGGTATCGAGTGGCTGCGTGAACACAAGTTTAATATTATGGGAATAGTCTGCGATGGTCTGTGGGGTTTGGCGCAAGCCCTTGCAAAATACAAGGTGCAACATTGTCAATTCCATCAAGTTAAGACTGTCGATGATTATTTAACACAAAACCCGCAGACCGAGGCAGGCATGGAGTTGAGGGCAATAGCGCATCTTCTGTGTCATACGGATAAGGAGTCGTTTGAGGGTATGTTGGAGATGTGGTACGACAAATGGGGCGAGTGGCTTAAACACAGGACGCTCGATAAACATACGGGCAAGAAAACATATACTCATCGCAGAGTACGCAGTGCCTATTTTTCGTTGAAAAGGCACATGAAATGGCTGTGGACATTTTACGAGAATACGGAGATTCCCATACCTAATACCAACAACATAATCGAAGCCATCAACACCGACTTAAAGACAAAATTGAGGGTGCATAACGGCATGTCAAGACGCTATCGAAAACTGTTTATAGATGAGTATTTCAGGCTCAAAT
>JBNMLI010000238.1:0-2354 GCA_050874765.1 Alistipes sp. | reverse complement strand
TGCGGGCATCGACCTCAACAACACCATCGTTACGGGTCAGAAAATTCCGTTTTTCGCCGACCCCGACCAGCCGTACAATGCCGTCATGGCGAATGTGGCTCTGCGTGCCAAGGCGGACAAAATCATCTTGGGCGGTATGGGTCTGACCAACGACGACTTCCTCTACTTCAAGCAGGTATTCGAAAATGCGGGTGCACTCGACCGTATCGTTTCGTTCGTGAACACGACCGAGAATCCGCCTGTCGAGCGACTGCTGGTACCCGATATGGCACTGACGGCTGCCGAGTACTTCGCCGTCGATAAGGGCGAGAAGGTGCTGGTGCTGCTGACCGATATGACGCTCTACGCCGATGCGTTGGCGATTGTGTCGAACCGTATGGACCAAATTCCGTCGAAGGACTCGATGCCGGGTTCGCTCTACTCTGATTTGGCAAAGATTTACGAGAAGGCGGTGCAGCTGCCTAACGGCGGTTCGATTACGATTATCGCCGTAACGACGCTTTCGGGCGGCGACATCACGCACGCCGTTCCGGACAACACGGGTTACATCACCGAGGGTCAGCTCTTCCTGCGCAACGACTCCGACACGGGCAAGGTCATCATCGACCCATTCCGTTCGCTGTCGCGACTCAAACAGCTGGTTATCGGCAAGAAGACCCGCGAAGACCACCCGCAGGTGATGAACGCCTGCGTGCGCCTCTACTCCGATGCGGCAAATGCCAAGACCAAACTCGAAAACGGTTTCGATTTGTCCGACTACGATGAGCGCGCGCTCAAATTTGCGCACGACTACTCGGAGCGACTGCTCGCCATCGACATCAACATCTCCATCACCGAGATGCTCGACACGGCGTGGACGCTCTTTGCCAAGTACTTCTCGAAGGAGGAGGTTGCAATCAAGTCGGAACTCATCGCAAAATACTGGAAAGAATAACACACAATGGCAATCAAATTTCAATATAACAAGACTTCGCTCGGCGAACTCGGCAAACAGCTGAAAATGCGCCAGAAGGCACTCCCTACCATAAAGAGTAAGGAGTCCGCCCTGCGCTCCGAGGTCAAGCGTGCGAAGGACTCGGCTGCCGAATACCGTCGCAAGTGGGAGGCTCTCATCGCGGAGTACGACTACATGACGGCACTTTGGGGAGAGTTTGATTGTTCGTTGCTGCGCGTGAAGGACGTTGTTTTGACAACGCAGAAAATCGCGGGAGTGCGCATTCCGCAGTTGCACGACATAGTGTTCGATGCCAAGCCGTTCGACCTGTTCAGTTCGCCGTCGTGGTATGGCGAGGGGGTGGACATACTCAAACGTATGGCACGCTTGGGCATCGAATACGAGGTTTACAACCGACAGATGGAACTGCTCGACTACGCACGCCGTAAAACCACTCAAAAGGTGAACCTCTACGAAAAGGTGCAAATCCCGGGGTATGAGGACGCCATACGCAAAATCAAACGATTTATGGAGGACGAAGAGAATCTTTCCAAATCGGCACAGAAAATCGTCAAGACCCGCCAACAGGCGGCTGCACGGGAGGGCAATACGCTATGATAGTCAAGATGATGAAATACGACATCGTGCTGCTGGCAGCCGAGCGTGAACAACTCATCGAGCGTCTGCGCGAAACAGGGCTGGTCGATATTACGACCACGGGCTGGGAGCCTTCGGAGGGCGACCGTCAGTTGCTCGCCGACATCGAAAGCCGCAAGAAGGCACTCGATTTTCTGACGACCTTCGCCACGGGTACCGACTATACCGCGGCAACAGCACCGCTCGCCAAGGGTACGGCATTCGACACCTACACAGCCACCCAAACCGCCATTGCATCTGCCAAGGCAGACATCGCGCAACTTGCAAAGGTTGTCGATGAGTGGTCGGCATGGGGCGACTTCTCGGTCGATACACTGCACCGTCTTGCCGATGCAGGCATCACGCTGCGCTACTTCACTACGCAGAAGAGCACCTTCGACAAGAACGAGGCGGAGTGGCGCGAGCACTACAACATCTCGCTCATCAGCACCGCCGACGCAATGGCGCGCTTTGTGGTCATCTGCGAGGGTGGCGAGGAGGTGGCACTCGATGCGCAGGAGCAGAAAGCTCCTGCGATGAGCGTTGCCGATGCCGAACACGAGATGGGCGAACGCGTCGCCGCACTGCATAGCCTCAACCTCGCATTGAGCGCGTGCGCCGATGCACGCAACGAGATTGCCGAGGAGTTGGCTTCGCTGAAAATGCAGTTGCAGGAGGTACGCATCGAGGCTACCGCAGAGCAGGCTGCCGACGGCACACTGCTCGTGATGGAGGGCTGGGCGGCAAAAGAGACCTGCGAGCAGGTCGATGCTGCGCTCGACGC
>JBNMLI010000237.1:0-2356 GCA_050874765.1 Alistipes sp. | reverse complement strand
ATAACGTTGCCCAGTTGCGGGATTTTGTCGAAACCGCCCTCGGCATCGGGCGCAAAGCCGAAACCGTCGGCACCAATCACTGCGCCCGCGTGAATTATGCAACGCTTGCCGATGTGGCAACCCTCGTAGATTTTCACGCCCGCATAAAGTTTCGTACCCTCGCCGATGGTTACGCCGTCGCCGATGTAGCACTGCGGGTAGATTTTCGCCCCGTCGCCGATTTTGGCACCTGCCTCGATGACGGCGAAATCGCCTATGTAGCAATCCTTGCCCACCTGTGCCTTCTCGGAAATCGACGCCCGCGGGCTGATGCCGCTCTTTTGCGGCTTCATCGCGTTGTACATCTCCAACAGTTTCAGCACGCTGCGACCCACGTCTTCGACGCGCACGAGCGTCGCCTGCACCTTCTCGGCAGGCTCGAAATCCTTGCTCACCAGCACGATGGAGCAACCCGTCGTGTAGATGAAGTGTTCGTATTTGGGGTTGGACAGATAGGAGAGCGAACCCTCCTTGCCCTCCTCGATTGAGGAAACCGTATGCACCGCTCTGTTTTTGTCGCCGACGACCTCTCCACCGAGCAGTCCGGCAATCATCTCCGCTGTAAATTCCATTTCTATACTCTATTTTTTGTTTATGTATTGTGCAATGTTTATGCCGCTCGGGACAAACTCATCGACCGGCTCGCCGAACGATATGAGTTCGCGCACGATGCTCGACGAGATGTAGGCATATTCGTCGGGCGTAACCAGCAGTACGGTCGTAATCTCGGGAAAGAGTCGGCGATTGGTCGCCTCGATGCTGCGCTCGTAGTTGAAATCGGTCGTGTTGCGTATGCCGCGCACCATGGCGACAGCCCCCACCTCGCGGGCAAATGCGCCCGTCAGGTTGGAGTAACTCGCCACCCGCACACGCGGATTGTCGGCATAGAGGTCGGCAATCATACGGCAACGGCTTGCGACATCGAGCAGTGCGCGTTTCGCCGTATTGGCTCCGACGGCGACCACGACCTCGTCGAAGAGTTCGAGAGCCTGCGCAACCAACGCTTCGTGTCCGCGCGTAAAGGGGTCGAACGACCCGGGAAAGAGTGCTGTTCGTTTCATTGAGCAATCAAATAATTTGTAAAGATAGGCATAAATATCGAAAAGGCAAATTCTCCGTCCCCGGACTATGACATACCGACCGTTTCTGTGCGGTGCGCGCTATTTGCCCGCATCGAGCGTGCGCATGGCGTTGAGTACCGCCAGCACCGTAACGCCGACATCGGCAAACACCGCCGCCCACATCGCTGCCAGTCCGAAGCCCGCCAGCAACAGCACGAGCAGTTTCACGCCTATCGCAAACCACGCATTTTCGGCGGCTATGCGCAACGTGCGGCGTGCTATGCGTATGGCAAGGGCTATTTTCGACGGGCGGTCGTCCATCAGCACCACATCGGCAGCCTCGATTGCCGCATCGGAGCCGAGTGCGCCCATCGCTATGCCCACATCGGCACGCGCCAGCACGGGTGCATCGTTGATGCCGTCGCCGACAAAGGCGAGTGCGCCGTTCTGCGGTTTGGTGGCGAGCAACTCCTCCAAAGCCGCGACCTTGTCGGCAGGCAACAGTTCGGCACGGCACTCGTCGATGCCGAGTTGCCGAGCCACGCTCTCGCCGACATCGCGCTTATCGCCCGTGAGCATCACCGTGCGACGCACGCCGAGCGATTTGAGAGCCTCGATTGCCGCCGCAGCGTCCTCCTTGACGGTGTCTGAAACCACTATATGACCCGCATAGATGCCGTCGATGGCAACATGCACTATCGTTCCGTTCTTATCGCACTGGTGCCACTTCGCACCCACATCGTCCATCATCTTGGTGTTGCCGACGCAGACCGTTTTGCCATCGACCACGGCGCGGACGCCACGACCTGCCACCTCCTCGACATTCTCGACCGTACAACCGTCCTGCTCGTGCGGATAGGCGTGGCGCAACGAGAGCGCAATCGGGTGGGTAGAGTAACGCTCGACATGGGCGGCAAGGTGCAACAGATGTTTCGGGGTGCAGTCGTCGGGGTGAACGGCATTGACCTCGAACTCGCCTTTGGTCAGCGTACCCGTCTTGTCGAAGACGACCGTATCGAGGCGGGCAAGCGAGTCCATAAAACTCGCGCCCTTGATGAGGATTCCGCGCTTCGAGGCTCCGCCGATACCGCCGAAGAAGGCGAGCGGAATGGAGATGACGAGTGCGCACGGACACGACACAACGAGGAAGGTCAGTGCGCGGTTGAGCCACTCGGGGAACGCCGCGCCGAAATTGCCCGACACGACGGGCGGCACAAGAGCCACGACGAAGGCAACCACCACGACGACAGGGGTCT
>JBNMLI010000236.1:0-2358 GCA_050874765.1 Alistipes sp. | reverse complement strand
CCCTCTTGACCAACTCCTCCGTTTCTGGTCGCGGAATCAGCACGCCCTCGCGCACCACAAAATCCAATCCGCAGAACTCGGCATGCCCAAACACATACTGCACGGGTCGCCCGCGTTGCAGGTCGGCAACAATGGCGTCCAGCCCCTCTATTCTGCACTCGGCATCGTAGTCCGCCACGAGGTGCGAAAAGTCGGTGCCGAGCGAATCCATCACTACTAATCGGGCGATATTTTCCGCCTCGCGTTCATCGTAAAGTGCACCGAGCGCACCCGCTATTTGTCTGACTATTTCTCTGCGTGAAGCCATATCAGGAGTTTCGTAACACTAAATCCGCCAAGCAAATGGCAACCGCCGCCTCGACCACCGCGCCAGCCCGCAAGGCTATGCAGGCATCGTGCCGTCCCTTTATCGCGAGCGGAGTGATGCGCCCCTCGGCAAAGTCGTAGGTCTGTTGCTCGCTGGCGATGCTCGGCGTGGGCTTTATGGCGACACGCACAACCAATTCGTTGCCGTTGGTGATGCCGCCCGCTATGCCTCCGTCGTTGTTTGTGAGCGTATGTCCCGACGCGTCGGCTATGCAGTCGTTGCGCTCCGAGCCGCGCAGTCGCACGCCCTCGAAGCCGCTGCCGAACTCCACGCCCTTGACGGCAGGAATGGAGAAGAGAAGATGCGCCATGACGCTCTCCGCCGAATCGAAGAACGGCTCTCCTAATCCCACAGGTACGCCCGCCACGCGACACTCCACTACCCCGCCGACCGAATCGCCTGTGGCATGTGCCTCCGATACAATGCGCTCGAAATCATCGCTGTTGCGCGAACCACCTATCTCTACGATTGAGGTCGAGAACGCCATCTGCCGACATAACTTCTTTGCCACTACGCCTGCGGCTACAATCGGTAGCGTCATACGCCCCGAGAACATACCGCCGCCGCGCAAATCGACCCCGTCGTCATATTTGGCTCGCGCCGTAAAATCGGCGTGCGAAGGGCGCGGGTGGGTGTGGAATTCGTCGTAGTCGCGCGAGCGCACATCATCGTTGGCAAACGAAATCTCGATTGTCGCGCCCGTAGTCATTCCGCCCGATACACCGCCCGAAATGGTCGGCTCATCGGTTTCGTGGCGGGCAGTCGTACCTGCCGCGCCCGCCTTGCGACGCGCAATATCTGCCCGAAAATCCGCAGCCGACAACGCGATGCCAGCAGGCACACCGTCGATGCGGATTCCGAGGCGCGGCGTGTGCGACGCGCCCCAAATCTCGATGCGGAACTCCGTTCCAAACGTATTCATCTGTAAGTGATTTATTTGTCGGTGCGACGCAACCCGTCAAGCACTTCGAAAAATTCGGGAAAACTCTTTGCCACACACTCGGCATCGCGAATCGTAATCGCGCCCTCCGAGCGCAAAGCCGACACCGCCAGCGACATCGCTATGCGGTGGTCGTGAAAACTCTCGACCGTCGCGCCCGAGCGAATTTTACCGCCGCGCACGCGCATAATATCGTCGGTATTCAAGTCGATTTCGATGCCCAATTTGGCATACTCGCTCTGCAACACCTCGGCTCGATTGCTCTCCTTGTGTTCCAAGCGCGATGTGCCTTTGATGACGCTCTCGCCATCGGCAGCCGCAGCCAACGCCACAAGCGCAGGGAAGAGGTCGGGCGATTGCGTGGCATCGAACTCGAATGCCGCGAGGTCGCGATGCGCCACCGTTATGCTGTGGTCATCGTTGATGACCGATGCACCGGCACGCACGAGCGCGTCGCAGATTGACACATCTGCCTGCTTCGAGAGGAGCGACATATTTTCGAGCGTAACCTCGCCCGCCACGGCACCCGCAACAAGCAGTATCGCCGCCGCACTCCAATCGCCCTCGATTGCCATATCCACGGGCGTGTAATGCTGACCGCCCTCGATGTAAAATTCTGCGTAGTCGTTGTGCTGAATCTTCACGCCGAAACGCTCGGCAGTGTCGATTGTCATATCCAGATAGTGACGCGATACGGCATTCTCGACGTGCAGTACGGTATCCTCCGCCGCCAACGGCAACGCGAGCAACAACCCCGTGATGAATTGCGACGATACCGAGCCATCGACATCTACTTCCCCACCGCGTATGGGTCCGCATACCTCAATCGGCAACCGCCCGCCACCGTCGCGAACATCGGCACCGAGGCGTCGCAGCGGCGCGACCATCATATCCATCGGTCGGTGCAACAGAGTGCCTTTGCCTTCGATTCTTATCGGGTGGTCGCACAGTGCGGCAATCGGTGTAAACAATCGCGCCGAAAGTCCCGACTCGCCTACCGACAGCACATCGCCGCGCGGCGACAGACCGCCTCGCACGACAACCGTATGGT
>JBNMLI010000235.1:0-2360 GCA_050874765.1 Alistipes sp. | reverse complement strand
GGTTTCGCCCGTCTGATAGTGCTTTGCCCACAAATCGAGATACTCCTCCTCGGTAGCCCAGTTCTCCATAATCTGCGACGGCAACTCTACGAAATCGCGATAGACGCTTGTGCCGTTGAGCGACTCGTACTTGCCCTTGCCGAGCATACCGTGCAACGAGTGGCCGAACTCGTGCAGGAACGTGGAGAGTTCGTCGAAGGTGAGCAACGACGGCGAGGTTTCGGTCGGCTTGGTGAAGTTCATCACGAGCGAAACGAGCGGACGAATTTCTTTGCCGTTCTCGACTTTCGAGCCGCTGAATTCGGTCATCCACGCGCCCGAGCGTTTCGACTCGCGCGGGAAGAAATCGAGGTAAAGCACCGCGAGGAACTTGCCGTTCTCATCGGTAACCTCGTATGCCGTAACATCGGGGTGATAGACGGTGATGTCCTTCGCCTCGGTGAAGTTGATGCCGTAGAGCTTGTTGGCAAGCATAAAGACAGCAGCCTTAACGTTTTCGAGTTGGAGGTAAGGCTTGATTTGCTCGTCGTTAACGGCATATTTCTCGTTCTTGTACTTCTCGCTGTAATAGGCGAAGTCCCAAGGCATCAGTTCGCCCTCCAAGCCGAGCGACTTGGCGTAGGCGTTGATGGTGTCGTAGTCCTTCTGGCCGTATGCCTTGGTCTCGTCGAGCAACTCCTTCAAGAAGGCGTTTACCGTAGCGGTGTTCTCTGCCATGCGGTTATCCAATACATAGTCGGCATAGCAGTCGTAGCCAAGCAGTTTGGCGATGTTCAGACGCAGAGCGGTGATGCGCTTTACGTTCTCGGTATTGTCGAACTCGCCGCCGAGCGCACGCGAGTTGTATGCCTTCCAGAGTTTCTCCTTGATGTCGCGTTGCGAGGAGTAGGTTACGAACGGAACATAGCTCGGAGCTTTGAGCGTTACCGTCCAGCCCTTTTCGCCACGAGCCTTGGCGTCCATAGCCATGCTCTCCTTCACGAAATCGGGCAACTCGGCAACCAGTTTAGGGTCGGTGATGTTGTAGGCGAAGGCGTTGGTCGCAGCGAGTGCATTCTGACCGAATGCAAGCGTGAGCGACGAGAGTTCGTTGGTATATTCGCGATATTTCGCCTTGTCCTCGTCGGAGAGGTTGGCACCGCTGCGCACGAAATTCTTGTAGGATTTTTCGAGCAGCATCTTGTCTTCCTGCGACAGGAACCAGCCCGGATTGTCGTGAACTGCCTTGATGCGCTTGAAGAGCTCGGGATTGAGCGACACGTCGTTCGAGAGTTCGGTCAGTTTAGGCTGAACGCGCATCGCGATTGCCTGCATCTCGTCCGAGGTGTCGGCTTCGAGCAGGTTGAAGAACAGGCCCGAGATGCGACCGAGCAACTCACCCTGACGCTCCAATGCTACGATGGTGTTCTCGAACGTAGGCTTGGCAGGGTTGTTCACGATAGCGTCGATTTCGGCACGGCTTACCGCAATGGCGGTCTCGAATGCCGGCTCGTAGTCGCTAATTTTGATTTTGTCGAACGGAGGTGTCTGATGCGGGGTGTCCCACTCCGCCAAGAGCGGATTGGTGGTGTCGATTTCGGGCAGTTGTGCAACCGGCATCGAGCGGTCGGCGCACGAGGCTGCAAATGCAGAGATTGACATGATTAACAGTAATTTTTTCATAATGTGTTTATTTTGAATGTTTTTCTAAAATTTCACAGGCTTGAACTTGTTTACCAACGGCAACATCTCGGGTGCGTCGTCCTCGACTGTATCCTCCTCCGGCTCGGGGTCCTGCCACAGCCCGCGCGCTTTCAGCATAGGCGTCTTGTCGGGAGCCTTGCCGCGGAAATTGGTGTAGAGCGTCATGCCGTCAGCCTCGCCTCCGCGCGAAAGCACTTGCGCACGGAACGATTCGGCTATGTGGCGGTTGAAGGTGTTGCCGCTCTCGCGGAACGCCTCGAAAGCGTCCTTGTCCAGCACCTCTGCCCAGATGTAGAAGTAGTACCCCGCCGAGTATCCGCCCGAGAATATGTGGGCGAAATAAGTGTAGCGGTAGCGCGGCTCGATTTGCGGAATCAGCGAGCGACGCTCGTATAGGGCGTTGTATTCGAATGCCGAAACATCTATCGGTTTATAGTCCTCCGTCGAATGTATGTCCATGTCGGTCAGCGCGGCGGCGACAAGTTCGGTCGTTGCGAAGCCCTGATTGAAGGTCGCACTGTTGCGCAGACGGCTGATGTACGAATCGCTGATGATTTCGTTGGTGCGGTAGTGTACGGCGTAGGTTTTGAGCATCTCCGGCTCCAATGCCCAATTCTCCATAATCTGCGACGGCAACTCCACAAAGTCGCCCTCGACATCGAGCAACGAGTTGTACT
>JBNMLI010000234.1:0-2371 GCA_050874765.1 Alistipes sp. | reverse complement strand
GTGTGAAGGACGGCATTGCCAACGACCTGTTGCCGATGTATGCCTTCTCGGACGACCCGAAGAAGTTGTCGTTCAAATATGCGGCGGGCGTATTGCGCGTGCCGGTATATGCCGATGTCGAGGGTGTGAAGTTGGCAAACGTTACGCTCTCTGTCGATGCTCCCGTATATGAAGGTTCGGCAAGCACACCGACAAACGGCGTCTATGCCATTGCGTGCGAGGTCTATTTTTCGCCAAAGTCGTGGGGTACGTTCTACGGTCAGAGCCACCAATCGACAGGCTCGTCGATTACCTACGAGATGAATGGCACGGAGTTGAGTGCAGATGCCGCCAATCCGACCATTCTCAATATCGTGGTCAGCACCCATGTCAATAGCAACATCTTAAAGAACCTGACATTCAAGTTCGAGGCTGTCGATGGCCGTTCGTTCTTCAAGGCAAAGAGTTCGCCACTGACGGTCGCTACGGGTACGGTAGTCAAGTTCCCTGCGTTGGCATGCACGTTCAAAGATGTTGAAGATGTGCTGGTTAAGGTAGATGATGCCGAGGCACAGCCGTGGTCGGAATATCTGAAAAATCCGACAATCGCAACTTCGACGATTAAGGTCGCCACCCAAAACGATGCCTTCGTAACCGCGGGTCAGCTCTCGTTGCTCAAACAGCAGATTGAGAAGTGCGCAGCACCGATTGTGCTGGATATGCAGGAGGCGAAGTACGAAACCCCGATATTCCCCGATGCGTTTAAGTATTTGACAAAACTGTCGGAGATTTATCTGCCGAAGAACATCACCGAGATTGCCCTCCGCGCATTTATGGGGTGCAGCAATCTGACCGACCCGCATTTGAGCGAGGGATTGCTCACAATCAGAAATGAGGTATTCAACAATACGCCAATCAATCCGCTCTACATTCCTGCGTCGGTAAACTCGATTGGCTTCTTCATTTTGCGTGGTACGGGTAGCACTTTTGCGGGTAACAAGGCATACGAGGTCGATGCCGACAACCAAAACTACAAGAGCGTCGATGGCGTACTCTATTCGAAGGACGGCACAACGCTGGTCGAGTATCCCGAGAACAACGGCTATGTGGAGTTCCGCATTCCGGACGGTGTGGAGACTTTGGCGCAATACTCCATTATGGAATCGTTCTCTTTGAAAACCGTTATCCTGCCGGCATCGCTGGAAGAGATTAAGGCATCGGTATTCCAAGGTTGCGACTATCTCGAAATCATCAACTGCAAGGCTCTGATGGGCGAGATTCCTACGCTCGAAGGACTGACCTACGCCGCAGCGGGCAGCGACTCGGCAAAGAATATGTATCCGGGTTGCAAAACCGAAAACAAGAAGGTGGTTTATGTGCCGGAGGGTCGTGCCGACGAGTTTAAGGCTGCATGGCCGGAGTTGGTTACGGCAGGTTGGACATTCTCGGACGACGGCATACCGGGCGAGGTATCGGGCGCGCTCTCCGATTTGGACAACAGCACCTACGACGATGCGTCGTTCTGGAAATAGTGAAAAACGCTTTTTGAAATAATTTTTATAAAAATGGTTTTCTTCGGGAGTCCGATACGCTCTGAAAAGCGTGCGGCTCGGACTCCTTTTTTTGAACGAAAACCTTTGAATCAAGCAGATTACAATGAAATTCAGAATCATACTTTTGGCTTCGGCTCTCTTCGCGCTCGGCGCATGTTCGCGCACGGACGAGCAACCGACCGACGGTGCAACGTTCCGCGTCGGTGCGACTGCCACGGTCGATGGCGCCGCGTCGCGTACCACGCTCTCGGGCAACTCGCTCGCTTGGAGCGCGGGCGACTGCATCGGCGTGTTTGTCGATGGCTTGCAGTACAACGCCTCGTTCGCGCTGAAAGAGGGTGCGACCGACGCTTTTGAAGGCTCGTTCGTCCACCGCTATACGGAGAAGGCGGGTGCCGAGTGCTACGCCTACTATCCGCACACATATTGCGGTCGGCTGACCTCGACAACCGTGTCGGCGGAGTTGCCCGATATGCAGGTCGCTCCGTTTGACGCGGCAGCCGACTTCGTGCTGGCTGATACGACTACGATAGACTACAACGAGGAGGCGATGTCCGTCCCTGCATTTACGTTCAGCCACCACTTGTTCAGCATCGTGCGCATAACGGTGCGCAACAGCGACGACGCCCTTGCGGCAGAGCAGTTGGTCGGCGTTGAGTTGCAGGCAAAGGGTGGCGAAACCTTGGCGGGTGCATTTACGTTCGATGTTGCCAACCCTGCGGGCGAGGCGACCTTTGCGACCGATGCCGCCCGACTCCACAGCAAGGTGCAGGTCAATTACGATGCCGACTCCGCACCCGTGCTGGGCAAGGGTATTGACCACGTCATCTATGCCGTAG
>JBNMLI010000233.1:0-2411 GCA_050874765.1 Alistipes sp. | reverse complement strand
GTCTTTGGCTATGTAGTCCGACTTGGCACGCATAACGAAGCGGTTGTCGGCAGGATTCATAAACACCAGCAGCGACGAGCCTTCCGACACCTCCAAACCGCCAGTGATGCAGTCGAGCAGCGGGTCGAGCCGCTTGGTCGTAACCGAAAGCAACGCTATGTTGTGGCACAGAGCCTCGCTGCGCTCCTCGATGGCGAGGCGGTCGCTCTCGGCATACATCGCAGGTACATAGCGGTTGAGCAGGTTTTTGGCGTAGTAAATAACGTCTTTGTAGTTGCTGCGGCACTCGAATACCGCATCGGCAAAATCGGAGGTGAGTTTTATCGAGCGCGTATCCTCGTTGCCCTCGACTGCGACCTGCACGAGGTCGGAATCGACCACCGTATCGCCGTGGCGGTAGGTGGCATCGGCGATGCTCAATCCGCCGTTCATCTCGTCGAGCGAATTGCCGCGCAACGAAGCACTTACGTTTGCAGACAGCACCGAAACAGTATCGCGCCGATTGATATTCATCGCGTGCAGGTCGGCGCGGTCGATTCGCATCACGGCATCGTACTCGCGCTCCTCGCCCGACAAATCGACAATCGCCGAGGCGTCCATCTTGCAGACTTTGTTGTCGGAGAGCAGGCGGGCATCGATGCGCCCCTGCCGCATTGCGCCCGAGAGCGTTATGCCCGTATAGTCGCAACCGTTAATCCGCAATCCGCCGACCGAACCCTTGCCCTCGATTTGTGGCGATTCGCCGCCGAGCAAAGCCGCAAGCGAGGTATCGAACGATATGTCGCCAAAGAGCCGATTGCCGAGCAGATGCCCCAGCGGAACGCTCTCGCCCGCAACCTCGGCAGAGAGCGCGTGCAACGCCTCGTCGGGTTGCATCTTGCCTTGCAGGCGCACCCGTCCGCCACAGCCGAGTGCGACGGTCGCTTCGGTATCGAACGCCTTGATGCGCCCCGCAAACTTACCCGACACACGCAACCGCTCGGTGCGGTCGATGTAGGTTGTCGCCTTCTCCGAGATGTTCAGATGCGCTATGTTTTTCAGCAGGCGCACGACCTCTGCCGTCGATGCGTCCAGTTTGCGCACCCTGATATCGAATCGCGTGCGCGGCACATCGACCAGCCCGCGTACCGTACCCGAAGCCGAGAGTACGCCGCCGTCCTCCAAGCGCAGCGACTCGACGTTGGCGCGGAAGTTCGACACCGTGCCGTGCATCGAGAGCGTCGCGTCGGCAATCGATGTCTGCCAGCCGAGTATCGACGGTGCGAAGTAGCCTATGTCGTGGCTGTCGACACGGCTGTTCAATACATCGGCATCGATGCGCACGTTGTGTATGAAATCCCTATATGCCTCCCAGCCGTTACCCGAGAGCGAGAAGTCGGGCATAAAAAGCGATGTTTCGCCCGCTTCCAAGCGCAGCGAAGAGATTGATATAAGACCCTTATCGACAAGAAGTTGTCCCGACAGATTACCCAGCGCGAAGCCGCTGCGCTCTGTAAAGGTCATATTGACGATATTACCGCCCACGGCACCGCCCGCAATGGTGAAGTCGTGAATGTGCGAGGTGATGCCCGAGAGTTGCATATCGGCATAATCGACACCGAATTCGGGATTGCGCTTCGCAAGGCGTTCCATACGGAATTCCAGATTGACGGCATCGAGCGTGCGAATAAGCATCTTGAAACGCCCTTTGCCCTTGCGCTTGCTGATTCTATCGACCACCTCCTTGACGTTCATCACTCCGCGCTCGGTTTCGCGCAGAATGAATTTGCCGTTCTCGACCTTGCCGACATTCAGCACAAACCTGTCCGAGAGATTGCTCAATCCGCCGATGTAGGCGGTAACGCGCTCGGCATAAATCAGCGTATCGCGGTCGAGGTCCTCGACATAGAAGCCGCGCACGCAGACTTTGTTGAGCAGGCCGACCGTTATGTGGTCGAAACTTACGCGTGAGCCGATTTTCTCCGACGCGAAGTCGGCGGCACGGCGCACCGCATAGTTCTGAATCGACGGTATGCTCAACAGCAAAGAGAGCAAAACGGGTAAAATTATCAACGATAACACTATCGCCGATAACACTTTTACCGATATTTTAATAACTTTGCGCACAGATACCGAAATGTCGTATTATAACTTACAAAGTTAGCCATTTTCGGGCAAACAGCGAAAAAATAACGCAAAAACCTATATAAATAATGGAAATAACCATTCTGGGAATCGAATCCTCGTGCGACGACACATCGGCTGCCGTATTGCGCAATACCACCCTGCTGTCGAGCGTCATAGCCTCGCAGGCGGTACACGAAAAGTATGGCGGCGTAATCCCCGAACTCGCTTCGCGTGCGCATCAGCAGAACATCGTCCCCGTGGTCGATACGGCACTCAAAGATGCCGGTATTACGGCAGACAAAATC
>JBNMLI010000232.1:0-2419 GCA_050874765.1 Alistipes sp. | reverse complement strand
TCTTCGACGGCTTCCGCACCTCTCACGAGATTCAGAAGATTGAGCTCATCGACGATGCCGCACTGACGGCATTGCTCGACCGCAAGGCATTGCAGGAGTTCCGCGACCGCGCACTCAACCCCGAGTCGCCTATCACCCGCGGTACGGCGCAGAATCCGGACATCTATTTCCAGACGCGCGAGGCTTCCAACAAGTTCTACAACGCCGTTCCGGATATGGTTGCCGAAACGATGCGCGAAATCTCGAAAATCACGGGTCGCGACTACAAGCCGTTCGTATATTACGGTGCGAAGGACGCCGACCGCGTCATCGTAGCCATGGGTTCGGTTACCGAAACCATCAAGGAGTGCGTCGATTACCTGAACGCACACGGCGAGAAGGTCGGTGTCGTTACCGTCCACCTCTACCGTCCGTTCTCGGCAAAATATCTGTTCGATGTTATGCCGCAGAGTGTCAAAACGCTTTGCGTCCTCGACCGCACCAAGGAGCCGGGCGCAAACGGCGAGCCGCTCTACCTCGACATCGTCGATGCCTTCTACGGCAACGCCCTGCAACCGCGCATCATCGGCGGTCGCTACGGTCTTTCGTCGAAGGACACCACACCGGCACAGATGCTTGCCGTCTTCGAGAATATGTCGCTTGCCAAGCCGAAGAACCACTTCACGGTCGGCATCAACGACGACGTTACGAACCTCTCGTTGCCTGTCGGCGAGGAGATTTCGATGGCAAAGGAGGGTACCTTCGAGGCTCTGTTCTTCGGTTTGGGTGCCGATGGTACGGTCGGAGCCAACAAGAACTCCATCAAGATTATCGGCGGTTCGACCGACAAGTATTGTCAGGCATACTTCTCCTACGACTCCAAGAAGAGCGGCGGCTACACCTCGTCGCACCTTCGTTTCGGCGACAAACCGATTACCTCGCCATACCTCGTTACCACACCCGATTTCATCGCGTGCCACGTTCCGTCGTATGTCGATAAGTACGATGTGCTGAAAGGTCTGAAAAAGGGCGGTTCGTTCCTGCTCAACTCGGTGAACGATGCCGCGACGACCTGCCGCACACTGCCCGACGCGATGAAGGTATATCTGGCTAAAAACCATATCAACTTCTACATAATCAACGCTACGAAGATTGCCGCCGAACTGGGCTTGGGCAGCCGTACCAATACGATTATGCAGTCGGCATTCTTCAAAATTGCCAACGTGATTCCGTTCGACAAGGCTGTCGAGGAGATGAAGAAGGCTATCTACAAATCCTACGGCAAGAAGGGCGAGGATATCGTCAATATGAACTACGCCGCCGTCGATGCGGGTGGCAAGTCGGTCGAGAAGGTCGAAGTGCCTGCCGAGTGGGCAAATATCCAACTCAAAGAGGCTTCGCACGGCGTCGATATGTCGCGTCCGGAGTTCGTCCGCAACATTGTTGACCCAATCAACGCACTCAAAGGCGACCAACTCCCTGTTTCGGCATTCAACGGCCGCGAGGACGGTTCGTGGGACAATGGCACCGCCGCTTGGGAGAAGCGCGGCATCGCAGTCTTCGTACCGGAGTGGAACGTCGATAACTGTATCCAGTGCAACCAGTGTTCCTATGTCTGCCCTCACGCAGCAATCCGTCCGTTCCTCGCCACCGAGGAGCAGGCCGCCGCAGCACCAGAAGGCACCACCTTCAAGCAGGGCATCGGCAACACCAAGGCATACAAGTTCCGCATTCAGGTTTCGCCGCTCGACTGTACGGGTTGCAGCAACTGCGTGGACATCTGCCCTGCCAAGGAGAAGGCATTGGTTATGAAACCGCTCTCTACCCAGTTGGGTCAGGCGGAGAAGTGGGAGTATATGCACCACACCGTCGGCTACAAGAGTGCCGACCGCGAGAAGAGCGTCAAGAACAGCCAGTTCGCACAGCCGTTGTTCGAGTTCTCGGGCGCGTGCGCAGGTTGTGGCGAAACACCTTATATCAAGACCATCACCCAGCTCTTCGGCGAGCGTATGATGGTTGCCAACGCTACGGGTTGTACGTCGATTTACTCGGCTTCCGCCCCTTCGACCCCTTACTGCACCAACGCCGACGGCCACGGTCCTGCATGGGCAAACTCGCTCTTCGAGGACAACGCCGAGTACGGCTTGGGTATGCAGGTCGGTGTCGAGAAGTTGCGCGACCGCCTGGCTTCGATTATGGAGCAGGCTATTGCCGAGTGCCAAAAGTGTTCGGAGGAGCTGAAAGCCACCATGCGCGAGTGGATTGACAACCGCCATCTGGCTGCCAAGTCGGCAGAAATCACCGCCCGCCTCGTGCCTATGATGGAGGCTTGCGGTTGCGACTACTGCCGCGAAATCCTCGCAATGAAGAAATATCTGGTCAAGAAGTCGCAGTGGATTATCGGTGGCGACGGTTGGGGCTACGACATCGGCTTCGGCGG
>JBNMLI010000231.1:0-2432 GCA_050874765.1 Alistipes sp. | reverse complement strand
GTATTTGATGTTGGTATCGCCACGCAGAAACCACAGCAGTTCGTGGATAATTCCCTTGATGAAGACCTTTTTGGTTGTCAGCAATGGGAAGCCCTCTTCGAGGTTGAAGCGCATCTGCGCGCCGAATATGCTTTTGGTACCCGTGCCGGTGCGGTCGCTCTTGACGATGCCCTCGCGGTCGATGCGGCGTAGCAAATCGAGATATTGTTGCATAGAAGAATCAGTCGAGTATTTGTTGAGAAATGTTGCCATCATCGTCGAGCATCACACAGTTGGGTGCGGTGTGCCAATCGCCCATGAAGAGTATGCGGCGCGGCGAGCGAATGTCGGCGGCGATGTGCATGTGTCCGAAAACGAAGTAGTCCACAGCGTGGTCGCGGGCGTAGCGGTCGGCATATTCGATGAGCGGAGCAAGGAACTTTTGGTCGCTCTCCTGTCCGTGCGACTTGCGCGACGAGCCGCTCCACCAGTGTCCGAAGCGCATTGCCAAGTCGGGGTGAACGAGCCACGAAAACAGCACTCGTGCCGTGCGGGAGCGGAAGAGGGCATTCATAAACCGCAACATCGGTTTGCCCGTGATGTTCATATTGTCGCCGTGGGCGATGAAGACCCGTTTGCCTGCCAACTCCATAACGCATGGCGAGGTGTGGATTTCGATGCCGCACTCGCGCGTGAGGTAGTCGGTAACCCACATATCGTGGTTGCCCGTGAAGAAGACTATGCGAATGCCGCTGTCGCTCATCTGCGCCAATTTGCCCAAGACGCGGACGAAACCCTTCGGCACGACGCGCCCGTATTCGAACCAGAAGTCGAAGAGATCGCCGACCAGAAATACCGCTTCGGCATCGCGCTCAATCGAGTTGAGCCACGCAACAAAGCGTTGCTCCGTGGCGCGCGCCGCGGCAGCGTCGCCTGCTCCGAGATGTATGTCCGATGCGAAGTAGTACATTGCGTTGCGTGTCGTGTGGTTGTCGCCCTATTTCAGGATTGCTTCGAGCCGCTTTTCGAGTGCCGTGCTATACAAATCCTTTCCGATGATGGTGCCGTTGCGGTCGATGAGGTAGTTGGACGGCAGTTTCTTGACGTTGTAGGTGCCGAGCATAGGCGAAGCCTCGCCACGGAAGTCGCAGACCGAAATCCACGGCAGGCGTTGCTCCTGCACGGCGTTTATCCAAGTCGATTTGACGGTATCGACCGAAACCTGATAGACGCGGAAGCCTTTGCTCTCGTAGCGGCGGTAAATCTCCTTCAAATCGGCATTCAGAGCGTTGCTGTTGCCCATCTCCGCCGACCAAAAATCGACCAAGATGACGTAGCCGTCGAGCGACGAGAGTTTCACCTCGTTGCCGTACATATCGGGTGCCGAGAGGTCGGGATACGACCGCTCCTGAATCGACTGCAACAACAGTGTGCGAGCCTCCATACGGGCTACGTCGTTGCGCAACGAAATCAGATAGGGCGAATCGGGATAGGATTCGGAAACCGCATCGGCGACGGTGCGGAAGTAGATGATGTCGCTGTCGGGATTGACCAGATACTGCTCGCCCGGCAGACGCTGGTAGAGCGCGTAGATGGCGGCGATGTCGGATTTATGCTCGACGATGAACGAAATCTGGTTGCGCTTGATGGCGCGGTATTGCTCGTTGTAGCGTTGGGCGAGCGATGTCTTGTTGTCGCCCTCTGCCTGCGCATAGTCGGCGATTATGGGGTTGAGTTGCTGCACGCCTGCGATGTATTCGCGATTGAACTCGCGCAGGAGTTCCGATTCGCGCGAGCCACTGACGGTATAGTTCATCAGCACGCTGCCGAGCGAGCCGACCGTTATGTTGTCGCCACCCGAGATGAGCAGCGGAATGCGCTCGTTGTTGTAGACGATGTTGTACATCGACGGCGTGGAGGGAACGTTATCGACCTCGAAACGATAGGAGCCGTCGGGCGCGAGAGCCACCGAATCGATGAGCAGTTGCCCCGTTGCCACCGACATCTGTTCGAGATATGCCTTTTGGGAGTTGAGCCCGAGAAATTTGCCGGAGATGCGCACCTTCGACGATTGACAGCCACAGAGCGCGAGCGCAAGGGCGAGTGTTGCAACAAACGATTTATTCATAACCAAAAATTGTTTACGAATACAAATATAACAAAATTTACCCAAATGCGATGCCTATTTTGCGTCGTTGTGGTAAGCGGACGGTCGGTTTTGGTAATTTTTTTGCAGCGGACGCTGTTGGTTGCGGTTGTTCTTCTGCTGCTTCTTGTTGTTCTTGCCCGCCTGCTTATGTGCCGAAAAGTTCTGTTTATACTCGTTTCGGGCATTGTTCAGGGCGGTTTCGTCGATGTTTATGGTAAAATCGGACAAGCGGCATATATCTTTTGCAAGAATCTCGTTGTTGGGGTGTTCCTGATTGTACTCGAAACTCTTGGCACGCATATAG
>JBNMLI010000230.1:0-2466 GCA_050874765.1 Alistipes sp. | reverse complement strand
GTTTTTGTATAACGGGTTTCTTTTCACGTGCCGCTGTTTCTAGGAGTCCTAGGAGTTCTAGGAGAACTAGGATAGCAACAGCGTTTTTTTCTTGTTATTATTTCTGTTATTTTAGTTTATTTTATTGTTTACTAATTACTTAAAAAAGTTTCCTGCTTCCTAGAACTCCCAGTCCTCCTAGTTCTCCCAGAAAAAAGCCGCACGTGATATGTTCCCCGTCATACCCGACAACCCGCTTCCTGCCTCCTAGAACTCCTAGTTCTCCTAGTTCTCTTATAATCGTTAGCACGTGATACGCTCCCCGTCATACCCGACAACCTGTTACCCGTCATACCCGACTACTAATCCACTGACAAAAGTAACACTTTTCAATAAAATTTTATTATATTTGCGCACAATTTATTAAAACAGCCTATGTCAACAAAGCAACACACACTCAACGAGTCGATGACATTTTCGGGCAAGGGTCTGCATACGGGCGTCCACGTTACGATGACCGTAAACCCCGCTCCCGAGGATAACGGAATCGTATTCCGCCGCATCGACTTGGACGGACAACCAACTATCCCCGCGCTGTGCGAATATGTTACCGACACCTCGCGCGGCACGACAATCGAGAAGGAGGGTGTTCGCGTAAGCACCATAGAACACATCATGTCGGCACTCTGGACTATGGGTGTCGATAATGCCATAATCGACATCGACGCTCCCGAAACCCCTATCATGGACGGCTCGGCAAAGGCCTACGCCGAAACCATACAGCGCGTGGGATTGAAGAAGCAGGCAGCCGAACGCAAGTACTACGAGGTTACCGAGAAGATGGTCTATACCATTCCCGAGAAGGGCGTGGCAATCATTCTCTACCCCGACGACGAGTTCTCGGTGTCGGTACACGTCGATTACAACTCGAAGGTCATCGGCAACCAATACGCCGTGCTGATTCCGGGCGACGACTACGCAAGCAAAATCGCACCGTGCCGCACCTTCGTCTTCCTCCACGAACTCGAACCGCTCTTCAAGGCCAACCTCATCAAGGGTGGCGACCTCGACAACGCTATCGTCGTCGTCGAGAATCCCGTGTCGGACGAGCAGATGGAGCATCTGAAAAAGATTTTCAACAAACAGGACATACAAATCACGGGCGGCTATCTGAACAATCTGCAACTGCGCGCCAACAACGAGCTGGCTCGCCACAAGTTGCTCGACCTGCTCGGCGACTTCGCCCTACTCGGTATCCGCATCAAGGGTCGTGTGTGGGCAACCCGTCCGGGCCACTTCGCCAACACCGAATTTATGAAGCAGGTTCACAACACGATTCGTCGCGAGGGTGTGCGTCCGCGCTTCAAATACGACAATCGCCAGAGCGCGCTCTACGACATCAACGCCATTCGCCGTATGTTGCCTCACCGCTACCCTATGTTGCTGGTCGATAAGATTTTCCACATGGACGACAACTCCATCGGCGGCATCAAGAACGTTACGATGAACGAGCCTTATTTTCAGGGTCATTTCCCGCAGGAGCCTGTTATGCCGGGTGTGCTGATTGTCGAGGCTATGGCACAGTGCAGCGGCATCTTCGTATTGAGCAAGATGGAGAATCCGTCGGAGTACTCGACCTACTTCCTGCGCATCGACAACGTGCGCTTCAAGCACAAGGTCGTACCGGGCGACACGCTCCAAATGGAGATTGAATTCAACGAGCCGTTGCGTCGCGGCATAGCCGTTGCCGAGTGCAAGGCATTCGTGGGCGAGAGCCTCGCGTGCGAAGCGACGATTATGGCACAAGTAGTAAAGAACAAATAACACAAGCACCGTAAAACAACACAAGATGATAAGTCCGTTAGCATACATTCACCCCGATGCCCGACTCGGCAACAACGTAACCGTCGAACCCTTTGCCTACATTGCAGGCGATGTCGTCATAGGCGACGACTGCTGGATAGGCCCGGGTGCAGTCATTCACGACGGCGCACGCATAGGCAAGCGTTGCAAAATCCACACCGCCGCCTCCATAGCCTGCCTGCCGCAGGATTTGAAGTTCAAGGGCGAGAAGACGACAGCCGAGATTGGCGACGACAACGACATTCGCGAGTACGTTACCATCAGCCGCGGCACCGCCTCGCGCGGCAAGACCGTGGTCGGCAACGGCAACCTTCTGATGGCATACGTCCACGTTGCCCACGACGATGTTGTCGGCAGCCACTGCGTGATTGCCAACCGCGTATCGCTCGCGGGCGAGGTCGAGGTCGGCGACTGGGTAGTCATCGGCGGTCATTCCGCCATACACCAATGGTGCCACATCGGCTCGCACGCTATGTTGCAGGGCGGCTCGCTCGTCAGTCAGGACATACCGCCGTTCATCATCGTCCGCAGCGACACGATGCGCTTTGCGGGCATCAACAAGGTCGGATTGAGCCGTCGCGGCTTCACGGCGGAGCAAATCGAGCGCAGACACAACTGCTGCCG
>JBNMLI010000229.1:0-2474 GCA_050874765.1 Alistipes sp. | reverse complement strand
CACCGGTGTCTAGACCCCGAAGGGTGCAACCGATGCGCCGATGCTTGTGCAACGCACCCCCTACGGCTGTGCGCCCTACGGCGAGGGACAGTTCCCGCGGTCGCTCGAAAAGGGCTATCTGCGCAGTTACATTGATGCGGGCTACATCGTTGTACTGCAAGATGTTCGCGGTCGCTATATGAGCGAGGGCGACTACGAAAATGTGCGTCCTGCGGCGACCTCCGCCGAAGGTACCGACGAGCGCACGGACGCTTACGACACCGTCGAGTGGCTTGTCGGCAACGTGGCGCACACGAACGGTCGCGTGGGCTTTTTCGGCTCGTCGTACCCCGGTTTCTATGCGATGCAGGGTGCTTTGTGCGGACACAGGGCGGTCGTTGCCGCATCGCCGCAAGCACCCGTAACCGACTGGTTTATGGGCGACGATGCGCACCACAACGGCGTGCTGATGCTCTGCGATGCCTTCACCTTTCTGCCGGGTATGAGCCACACCGACCACACGCCTGCGCCGAAGATGCAAGCCAAGCGGTCGTTCGACATGGCTCCCGACATCTACGACTTTTTCCTGCGCGCGGGCACGCTCGATTCGTTGCGCCGTATGGTTGCACCCGCGTCGTTTTGGAACGATATGGCGGCGCACCCCGACTACGATGCGTGGTGGCAGGAGCGCGATGTGCGACGGCTCTGCCACGACATACGACCCGCACTGCTCATCGTCGGCGGCACGTTCGATGCCGAGGACTGCTTCGGCGCGTGGGAACTCTACAAGGCGGTGCGCAGGCAGTCGCCACAGACCGATTGTCGCTTGGTGGTCGGACCGTGGGCGCACGGAGCGTGGCGCAAAGGCGGGCAGTGGCTCGGGTCGTATGACTTCGGCGAGCAGGCGGGGTGGCGGTACTATGTCGAGCATTTCGAGCGTCCGTTTTTCGACCGCTTTCTGCGCGGTGCGGAGGCTGATATTCCGCGCGTGTCGGTCTTCGTGTCGGGCAGCAACCGCTGGGAGCATCGCGATGAGTGGGCGGAGGGGCAGTTCTCGCCCGTGAGGCTCTACTTCGGCAAGGGCGGACGGCTGTCGTTCGACAAGCCCAAGCGCGGCGGCGTGGCGCACTACACCTCCGACCCTGCACACCCCGTGCCTTACATGGAGCATTGCACCAAGCGGCGCGAGAAGGAGTATATGATTGCCGACCAGCGTTTTGCATCGGCGCGGCGCGATGTGCTGACCTACTCGACCGAGCCACTTGCGGAGCCACTGACGCTCGCGGGCGAGGTCCGCGTCCATCTGCGTGTCGCACTCTCGACCACCGATGCCGATTTCGTGGTGAAGGTGATAGACGCCTATCCCGACGGCGCGGGGAAGCACGCGGGCGAGCAGATGTTGGTGCGCGGCGACATCATGCGCGGGCGATACAGGCGGTCGTTCTCCGCACCCGAGCCGTTTGTGCCTCATCGGGCGGACGATGTCGAGTTCCGCATTGCGGACATCGCCCACACCTTCGCCGCGGGGCATAGGATTATGGTGCAGGTGCAGAGCAGTTGGTTTCCCGTAGCGGAACGCTCGCCGCAACAGTTTATCGACCTGTGGCACTGCACGGCGGAGGATTTCGTCAAGTGCCGCGTCAGCGTCTATGGCGGGAAATCATTTATTGAAGTGATTAGTGATTAGTGGTTAGTGGTTAGGGGCTAGTGGTTAGTGTTTTGCGAGTGGCTTTGAGCCACTCGCATTAAACAACAAAAGTCATTGCGAGGAGCGACAGCGACGTGGCAATCTACCATTGTTTAGTGAACAGTGATTAGTGGTTAGTGGCTAGCCAATAAAATAAAGAGTCATGCCACACGCGCCCAACGGCGCGTGAGTTGGCATCTACCGCTGTGAAATTACTCCTCACTAATCACTTTTCACTATCCACTAATCACTATTCACTAACCACTAACAAAGATACAACATTTCCTACGGGGGTAGGGTATATTTCTTTTAGAAAAAATGCAAAAAGAAAAGGAACAGCACTCCGCTGTTCCTTTTAATATACTCAAAACTAATCACTAACCACTTAAACAGCGGTAGATGCCAACTCATTTGCTGACGCAAATGTGGCATGACTTATTTTATTTGCTTTTGCACTATCCACTAACCACTACCCACTAATCACTACTTCACCAAAATCATATTCACGATTGAGCGTTCGGCGGCCTTGCGCACCTGCTCGTCCAACAGGATTTCGGGCGATTCGTTTTCGAGTGCCGAGCAGATGTTTTCGAGCGTTACCATCTTCATATAGCGGCACTCGTTGCAGCCGCAGGTCGAGTCGATGGGCGGTGCCGGTATGAAGGTCTTGTCGGGGTAGCGGCGTTGCATCTCAGCAAGGATTCCCGCCTCGGTAACGACGATAAATTCGCGTGCGTCGCTCTTGCCGCAGTACTCCAAAATGCCTGCCGTCGAGCCGACATAGTCCGCCACGGCGGCGATATACGCT
>JBNMLI010000228.1:0-2483 GCA_050874765.1 Alistipes sp. | reverse complement strand
TTTATGATTATTCAATATCAGCGACTTAATTTTGCACGGCAGAAAACGGCGTTGATTTCTATAAAGAAAAAAAGATAATAAACAATAGTTGCGACGCTTTTTTTAATATAAATTTATTCACAACTTTGCAGTGTCGAAAGAGTAACAGACCCGCTCCGCAAAGAGCGCATATCTGCACAACAACCTCCGGCGTATTTTTATAACAAAAGTGATGAACACCAACACGGTAACATACAACGACGCGTGGCAAAATTGCCTGCTCCGTATCAAGGCGCAAACCTCTGCCGAGGAGTTTGCAAAATGGTTTTTGCCGATAGTTCCGCTCGAATTCAACGGAACGACGCTTCGTTTGCGAGTACCGAACAAAAACTTTGCCGAACAAATCGAAACCAACTACCTGCGTATGCTCAAACCGCTCATCGCAGAGTTGTTCGGTCAGCAGACAAGGTTGTATTACGCCATTCCGAAGAGCGACACGCAGATTCCGCTCGGCTCGGAGGCGAATCAGACGGTTGCACAACCGCAATTCGGTCAGCAGACCAACACCGCAAATATACGCAATCCGTTCGTAATCCCGGGGGTAAAGAAAATCAGAATCGAGCCGCAACTCAACAAATACTACACTTTCTCCAACTTCATCGAGGGCGAGTGTAACCGCTTGGTGCGCTCGGCAGGTATGTCGGTAGCGGTGGCTCCGGGCAGCAACACGCCGTTCAATCCTTTATATATATATGGTGATTCGGGTTTGGGCAAGACGCACATTGCGCAGGCAATAGGCAACGAGATTCTGCAACGCCACCCCGAATTGCAGGTGCTATATGTGGCGATGAGCAAATTTCAGGCTCAATACCAGTCGGCGGCAATCAACAAGGAGATTCCCGATTTCATTCACTACTATCAGGCTGTCGATGTGTTGATACTCGACGACATACAGGAGTTGTCGGGCAAGCCGGGTACACAGACGGCGTTCTTCAACATATTCAACCACTTGCAGATGTCGGGCAAGCAGTTGGTGCTGATTTCCGATAAGCCGCCCGTGGAGTTGAAGGACATCGAGGAGCGACTGCTCACACGTGTCAAGTGGGGTTTGTCGGCACAGATTATGCAGCCCGATTTTCAGACAAAGGTGAAAATCATCAAGGCAAAAGCGGCTCGACTGAATGCCGAGATTCCGGAGGACGTGGTGGTATATTTGGCAGAGAACATCTCGGCAAATATCCGCGAAATCGAGGGTGCAATATCGTCGCTCATAGCCAACACCTCGTTTATGGGCAAGCGCATAACCATTGCACTGGCAAAGGAGATACTCAAAGCTTACGTTTCGCTCTACCAGAAGGAGATAACCATCGACCACATAATAGAGGTCGTATGCGACAGTATGTCCATCGACCGCGCTCGTCTGGATTCATCGGAGCGTACGCGCGAGGTTGCTCTGGCACGACAGTTGGCGATGTATCTTGCCAAGCAACACACCAAATCGCCGCTCGTTACGATTGGTGCCGCTATCGGCGGACGCAACCACGCAACCGTACTCCACTCGTGCAAAGCCATTGCCAATCTTATGGATACCGACAAGGAGTTCCGTTCGCAGGTAGAGGAGATTGAGCGGCTCGTATTGGCGCAGTAGGCGGTGCGCCCGTTCCCGTTCGGACAATGGACCAACCCAAAATAGAGAGAATGTTGCGTCTGATGAAGATGCTGACGGCAAATGTCGAATATTCGGTGGACGATATTGCCGACACTCTTGCCATGTCGCGACGCACAATCTATCGCTACATAGACACATTTCGCGATGCGGGATTCGTAATCAAGAAGAGCGGCAACCGCATCAGGTTCGACAAGGAGTCGCCATATTTCAAGGATATATCGCAATTAGTCCATTTCACGGAAGAGGAGGCGGTGATTCTGCGTCGTGCCATAGAGAGCATCGACGATACCAATCTGCTCAAACAGAATCTCAAACGCAAACTCTATTCGGTGTACGACAGCAAGACGCTCGCCAACACCGTCGTCAAGGGCGGCAACGCGCGCAACGTCCACGCGCTGATAGAGGCGATAGGTGAGCATCGGCTGGTTTGTCTGCACGGCTATCGGTCGGCGCACTCGGCTCGCGACCGAAGGGTTGAGCCATTCGGATTCACGACCAACTATGTGAACGTGTGGTGTTACGATGTGGAGGACGGGCAGAACAAGATTTTCAAGACCGCCCGCATCGGCAGTGTGGAGATTCTGCCGCAAGAGTGGGCTTTTGAGGCGCAACACGAGGAGGGTTTTATGGACATCTTCCGCACTATCGGCTCGTCGCGCACACGCGTAAAGGTCGAACTCGGGCGATTGGCGCACAATCTGCTGTTGGAAGAGTATCCGCTTGCCGAGGCTTGCGTCGTGCCGCTCTCTGCCGAGCGGTGGCTGCTCGATACGGAGGTTGCCAACATGCACGGCATCGGGCGATTTGTGGCGGGGCTGTTGGACGATGTACGCAT
>JBNMLI010000227.1:0-2486 GCA_050874765.1 Alistipes sp. | reverse complement strand
TATCGACTTGCTTGCCTACCACAAAATCAACAAACTCCATTTCCACCTGACCGACGACGAGGGTTGGCGCATCGAAATTCTGTCGCACCCCGAACTCGCCCGCACGGGCGGTTTCCGCGGCGGCGACTCGCCCGTTCACCCGCGCTATGCCAAGTTCGGCGAAAAGTGAGGTGGCTACTACACCCAACAGGAGTTGCGCGACATCGAGGAGTATGCCCGCGTGCGCAACATCGAGGTGATTCCCGAAATCGATATGCCGGGGCACAGCAAGGCACTGGGCGCAATCCGCCACGATATTCTGTGCAACTTCGCGCCCGACACCGCCCGCACCAACGGCCTCGACATACGCAACGTGTGGTGCGCCGCCAAGGAGAGCAACTACGCGCTTATCGACGATATCATTCGCGAGGTGAGCGGCATCTTCTCTTCGCGCTATATCCACATCGGCGGCGACGAGGTCGATATGTCGCAGTGGCGCGAATGTCCCGATTGCCAACGCCTCAAAAAAGAGCAGGGACTTGCCGACGAGAAGCAGATTGAGGACTACTTCATCGCCCGCGTTACGGCGATTCTTGCCCGCTACGGCAAACTGCCCGCTGTGTGGAACGAGGCAATCGACGGCGGCACTCTGCCCTCCGACACGCGCGTCCACGGCTGGCAGGGTGTACGGCACTGCCTGCGCGCCACCGAAAAGGGCTATCCGACCATCGTTATGCCGGGCGAGTATTTCTATTTCGATATGAAGCAGTCCGACGGCGAAGCGGGACACAACTGGGCAGCGATTTTCGATGCGCAGAAGGTACTCTCGTTCGACCTCGCCAAGAGCGGTTTCACCGACCGCCACATAGCGAGCGTCGCCGGCATCGAAGCGTCGTTTTTCAGCGAAATCTATATAGCTCACGCGCCCGAGCGCAACGGCTACCTCGACTATATGCTCTTCCCGCGCCTGTGCGCCTTTGCCGAAGTGGCTTGGAGCAACGACAAACGCGACTGGGAAGCATTCTACCGCACCCTTCGCTCGGCGCACTACGACCGTATGCAGGCTATGGACATCGTCTTCCGCCTCTCCACTCCTGCGGTAACCTACGCCGACGGCAAACTCTCCGCCTCGACCGACGACGGTGCAACAATCTACTACACCGACTCCGCCACGGGTCGCTCCGCGCGCTACACCGAGCCGCTTGCCTGCGACGAGCCGTGGCGCATAGCCTTCCATAGCGAGTACGGCACTGCCCACAGTCGCACGACGGGCAGCCCCGAGTATCTGGCAGTACTCACACCGCAGGTCGCCGTTACGACCTCTATGCCTTGCCGCACAACCAACCCGATTGAGAATGCCGCCACCTACTCCAACCGCATCGCACGCACCACTCGTGCCGCCCACGCAGGCGATTGGATTCAATACACCTTTGCGCAACCGCTCTCGTGTCGCCAAATCGAGGCACAAACAGGTCATATCCACTTGTGCCGCTGCCACTTCCTCGCGGGCTATGTCGAAGTCAGCAGCGACGGACAAACCTTCACCCGTGTTGCCGACCTTGTCGATGGCGGTGCGACAATCACTCCCGAACAGCCGATTTTCGCGTTGCGCATTTGCGCCACGGGTCGCAGCGATGCCGAAGACAACGTCGTCATTCAATCCTTAAAAATCAAGTAAAGCGACTTTCCGCTCCGCCCGAAAAGCAAACAAAAGGAAAGAAAACGAAATTCGAAAGGAAACAAAAAGCATACAAAAAGAAAGGGCAACGATTGCGTTTCGTTACCCTTTTCTTTTGTCGGAAACCGACGTTGCGTCGGTTTTTTATCGGATTTGTGCGCCGAACTGCTTTTCAAATGTTGCTTGCAAAGCCGTCATCACACGCTCGATAGTTTTGTCGTTCAGGGTCTGATTCTTGTCTTCGAGTATGAAACTCAATGCGTAAGACTTCTTGCCCTCGGGCAGTTTGTCGCCATCGTAAACATCGAATAACGCTACGCTTTTCAGCAACTTACGCTCCGTGGCGAATGCCGCATCGCGCAACTGCGAGAACGTTACGCACTTGTCGAGCAGCAGTGCCAAATCGCGCTTAACCTCCGGATATTTAGAGAGTTCCGCCGCTTCGATTTTGTGCTTGCGCGTCGCCTTCATCAGCAGGTCGAAATCCATCTCGGCGAAGAATACAGGCTGTTTCAAGTCGAACGCCTTGCAAATCTTTGCATTAACCTGCCCCAACTGAACCAAAGGTTTATTATTGACAAATACCTCGATGGCATCGCCGAACAGGTCGCTGCCGAGAGTTTCGCATTTGAGCGAATAGATGTCCAAGCCAAATCGTTTGAGTAACAGCTCGATAACGGCACGCAGAGTGTAGAACGATGCCTGTTGAGCCTTGCTGTTCCACGACTGCTGCACCGCAGTACCCGTTACGGCGATACCCAAGCGGTAGTTCTCGCTATATGCCGACAGATGATTCTCTGCGGTGGCAGCAGCTGCATTGTAGTAGTAG
>JBNMLI010000226.1:0-2486 GCA_050874765.1 Alistipes sp. | reverse complement strand
TCCATAAGTTGGTCGATTCCCTTTGCCAGTTGCTTGAATTTGAGCGGGTCGGCATTCTCGATATAGCGGAACAGTTCGGGCGAGAAGGAGGGTATGCCCGTGAATTTCAGTTTTTCGCCCTCGGTGAAGGTGTCGCCGATTTTGAAGTTGCCCGAGTCGTGCAGACCGACAATGTCGCCCGGATAGGCGAAGTCGATGACCGACTTTTTCTCTGCCATAAATGCCGTCGGCGACGAGAATTTGAGCGACTTGCCGCTACGGACATGCAGGTAGTTTTTGTTGCGCTCGAACACACCCGAGCAGACCTTCATAAAGGCGATGCGGTCGCGGTGGTTGGGGTCCATATTGGCGTGAATCTTGAAGACGAAGCCCGTCATTTTGGGTTCATCGGGTTCGACGGTACGCGTTTCGGTAGTCGAAGGACGAGGCGAAGGCGCGATGCGGATAAAGCACTCCAACAGTTCGCGCACGCCGAAATTGTTGATGGCGGAGCCGAAGAATATCGGAGCGAGTTTGCCCGCAAGGTACTGCTCGCGGTCGAAATCCTCGTAAACACCCTCGACAAGTTCGACATCGTTGCGCAGTTGCGTGGCGTAGCGGTCGCCGATAAGTGCGTCCAATTCGGCGGAGGCGATGTCGTCGATTTCGACCGTAGAGGCGGTCGCCGTCTGTCGCTCGTCGGAGGTGAAGAGGTTGATATTGTGTTCGTAGAGGTTATAGACACCCTTGAAAGTAGGGCCGCTCGAAACCGGGAATGCCAGCGGACGCACCTTGATTTGCAGTTCGCGCTCGACCTCGTCGAGCAAATCGAACGGGTCTTTGCACGGGCGGTCGAGTTTGTTGATGAAGACCATCACGGGGGTGTTGCGCATACGGCAGACGTTCATCAGTTTGCGCGTCTGCGTTTCGACACCCTTTGCGCCATCGATGACGATGATTACCGAATCGACAGCCGTAAGCGTACGGTAGGTGTCCTCGGCGAAATCCTCGTGGCCCGGGGTGTCGAGAATGTTGATTTTCACACCCTCGTACTCGAAGCCCATGACAGATGTGGCGACCGAGATACCGCGCTGTCGCTCAATCTCCATAAAGTCGGAGGTCGCTCCGCGCTTGATTTTGTTGCTCTTGACGGCACCTGCAACGTGGATTGCGCCACCGAACAAGAGCAATTTCTCGGTCAGTGTGGTTTTACCCGCATCGGGGTGCGAAATTATCGCGAATGTACGGCGTCTTGCTATCTCTTCCTGTAATGTCATCTATCTCTTCGGTATTTCCTGTTATTTTTGCTGTGGAGGGTAGTCGATGTTGTAGTGGAGCCCGACCGACTCCTTGCACTCGCGTGCCTGCTTGACCGTGAGGTAGGCGACGGCGGTCATATTGCGCAGTTCGCACAACTCGCGGCACGGCTTGGTGTGGTTATAGAGTTCCTCGGTCTCCTGCCAGATGATTGCCAATCGCTTCATGGCGCGCTCCAAACGCAGGTTGGAACGGACTATGCCGACATAGTTGGACATGATGCTCTGCAACTCCTTGCGGTTTTGAAGCACAAGCACCATCTCCTCGGAGGTTGCCGTACCCTCGAAATCCCAGTCGGGAATACCCTCCTGAAAATCGACCTTGTCGATATATTGAGCCGCGTGTTTGGCTGCCAAGTCGGAATAGACGAATGCCTCGGAGAGCGAGTTCGATGCCAAGCGGTTGGCTCCGTGCAGGCCCGTGCAGGAACTCTCGCCCAGAACGTAGAGTCGCTTGATGGAACTCTCGCCGTTGTAATCGACCACAACACCGCCGCAGCAGTAGTGAGCCGCAGGGCAGACGGGAATCATATCCTTGGTGATGTCGATGCCGATGCTCTTGCATTTCTCGTAGATATTCGGGAAGTGGTGGCGCGTCTGCTCGGCAGGCATGTGGGTAACATCGAGATAGACGAACTCCTCGCCGCGCATTTTGAGTTCGTGGTCAATCGACCGCGCAACAACATCGCGCGGAGCGAGCGAGCGCATCGGGTGGTATTTGTCCATAAATTCCTGCCCGTTCTGCAAACGCAGGATACCGCCGTAGCCGCGCATGGCCTCGGTGATGAGGAACGACGGACGCTCGCCCGGGTGGTAGAGCGAAGTCGGGTGGAACTGTATGTACTGCATATTCTTGGTGAATGCCTTGGCACGGTGGCACATGGCGATGCCGTCGCCCGTAGCGACAATCGGGTTGGTTGTGGTGTTGTAGATGTTGCCGCAACCGCCCGCCGCAACGACAGTGAATTTGGCAAGCACGGTGAAGATGTCGTTGGTTTCGGTATCGAGGACGTATGCACCGAAGCATGCCAGACCGCGCGTATGGCGCGTTACGATTTCGCCGAGGTGGTGTTGCGTCAGCAGGTCGATGGCGAAGCAGTGTTCGAGCACCGTAATGTTGTCGTTGCTGCGCACGCGCTCGATGAGGGCGCGTTCAATCTCGGCACCCGTGAGGTCGCTGTGGTGCAAAAT
>JBNMLI010000225.1:0-2551 GCA_050874765.1 Alistipes sp. | reverse complement strand
TTCATATTCAACATACACGACTTCTGCGCCCGCGAGCACCTCTACGGCGGTACGGTCATCAGTGCACTCAAACTCCTCCAACAGAACGGCTACCTGACCCTCACCGAAGAGTGCGAAAACCCTGCCCGTATGATGTTCTGCATCGGTCGCGACGACCTCTATAAAATACGCATCGAGCGCAAGAGTTTCGACACCATTCTGCGCACTGTTTTGCGCCTCTACGACGGCATCTTCACCTCGTTCCGCGCCATCGACGAGATGCAGATTGCCTCCGCCAGCGGTCATACGCGCGAGGAGGTCCACGAACTGTTGCGGTCGCTGTGGCGTATGCACGATATCCGCTATGTACCTGTCAACACCTCGCCGATGATATTCTTCGACGAGGAACGCCTCTCGACCGACAACATCTACATCGCGCCCGAAACCTACTCCCACCGCAAGGAGCTTATGGCAGAGCGGTTCAACAATATGTTGCGCTATGCCACCAACGAGAGCGAGTGCCGCAGCACCGTTCTCGAACGCTATTTCGGCGACACGGAGGCTCACCCGTGCGGAGTGTGCGACGTCTGCCTGCGCAACAAACGCAACGGCACCGCCCCCGCCGACATCTCGGCGGAGCAGATACTCGCCATTGTGGACGAGGGTGCGCCTACGCTCAAAGAACTCGTTGCCCGCTTCCGTTGCGAACCCGAAAAGGTCATCTCCGTCGTCCGCCGAATGCTCGCCGACGGCACTCTCTCCTCCGACGATGGCGGTCGCCTCTCGCGCCGATAGTCGGGCAGACTGCCCAGCCGAATCCCCCGACAGGGTGTCGGGACGTAAATCCGAAGCCGTCAAATCGCCCCAAAAGCGTCAAAAATCGCAAAATTCGCACATATCCGTACAATTTGGCTTGCTAAATCGCCTTCAAAGTTGCTTATTCGGAAAATAAATGCTAAATTTGCGCGTATAAGAAACTAAATTTTGTAAAGATATTTTATGCTTACCGAAGAAGAAAAGAATGCCGGTTTGTGCGGCAGAATCGAACAGGTAAACATCGAGGAGCAGATGAAAACCGCCTACATCGACTATTCGATGTCGGTCATCGTATCGCGTGCGTTGCCTGATGTGAGGGACGGTCTGAAACCTGTCCACCGTCGTATATTGTACGATATGAGTGCAGAGCTCAACCTCTACTCCGACAAGCCGACCCGTAAATCGGCGCGTATTGTCGGTGATGTGCTCGGTAAATTCCACCCGCACGGCGACATTTCCGTCTATGATGCTATGTGCCGTTTGGCGCAGGATTGGTCGATGCGTTACCCGCTTGTCGAAGGTCAGGGTAACTTCGGCTCGATGGACGGCGACTCGCCCGCTGCAATGCGTTATACCGAGGCGCGTATGCAGAAAATCACCGACGAGGTTATGGCAGACATCGACAAGGAGACCGTCGATTGGACGCTCAATTTCGACGACACCATCCCCGAGCCTACCGTCCTGCCGACCAAAATTCCGTTGTTGCTGGTCAACGGTACGAGCGGTATCGCCGTCGGTATGGCGACCAATATGGCTCCGCACAACTTGGGCGAAGTTATCGATGCCTGCTGTGCCTACATCGACAATCCCGACTGCTCGTGCGAGGATTTGTTGCACTTCGTCAAGGGTCCCGACTTCCCTACGGGCGGTATCATATACGGCTACGAGGGCGTCAAGGAGGCTCTGCTGACAGGTCGCGGTCGCGTCATCATGCGTGCCAAGACCGAAATCGAAACCACACCTACGGGTCGCGAGCTGATTGTCGTTACCGAAATTCCTTATATGGTCAACAAGGCGGAGATGATTAAGCGCATCGCCGAACTCGTTACCGAGAAGAAAATCGAAGGTATCTCCAACGTGAACGACGAATCCGACCGCGAGGGTGTCCGCGTGGTAGTCCACCTCAAACAGGACGCAGTGGCAAGCGTGGTACTCAACACGCTCTTCAAGAACACGCCTATGCAGACCTCGTTTGCCGTGAACAACATCGCGCTGGTAAACGGTCGTCCCGTACTGCTCAACCTCAAAGACCTCATTCACTACTTCATCGAGCATCGCCACGATGTCGTCGTGCGTCGCACGCGCTTCGATTTGCGCAAGGCGGAGGAGCGTCTGCACATTGTCCTCGGTTTGCTCATCGCGCAGGACAATATCGACGAGGTTATCCACACAATCCGCGCATCGAAGAATCCGGACGAGGCTCGCGCTGCATTGAGCGCGAAATTCGGCTTGACCGACCTGCAAACCGCCGCCATCGTCGAGATGCGTCTGCGTGCGCTCACCGGTCTGGAACACGGCAAACTCACCGCCGAGCGCGACGATTTGGAGAAGAGCATCGCCTACTTCAACGATGTACTCGCCAACGAGTCGTTGCAGATGAAGATTGTCAAGGACGAGTTGCTCGAAATCCGCGAGAACTACGCCGACGAACGCCGCTCCGAAATCGTTTACGCTTCGGAGGAGTTCAATCCCGAGGATTTCTATGCCGACGACGATATGGTCATCACCATCTCGCACCTCGGCTACATCAAGCGCG
>JBNMLI010000224.1:0-2554 GCA_050874765.1 Alistipes sp. | reverse complement strand
GCGCGATTCATATAGTCGAGTTCGAGCGCGAAGTTGCCGATGTCGAAGCGGTTGCCGAGCGAGAGAATCGAAATGAACCGCCCGCGCTCATACTCCATGAAGTTGGCCGACCAAATCGGTGAGTAACAGCCGTATTCTCCACTCCAATAGAGCGAGTAGGTGAAGAGTTTGCTCTTGAACGGTCGTTCGCCGAATGGCGATGTCGCGAATTGGAAGGCAAGCGTGGAGGATTCGGTAGGCATAAATTCGACCTTGCCGCCCCATTGGTAGGTGGCGCAGTTACTCCAAAATGTCGAGGAGAGGTCGATGTGCGAATCCACGTCGTAGGCATCGATTTCGTAGCCGCCGATTGCCAACACATCTTTACCGACGGTAAAGGCAAATTTACCGACAGATGCAGTCAGCGTGAGCCAATCGAGAAAATTGACATCGTCCGAACGAAATGCGTTTTTGTAGAGTGATTTGGTGTCGGTCGAAACCCAATGATTGCTCATCGAGTATGAGAAGTGTTCGCCGACGCTGCCCTCGAAAAGGGTGTAGAGTGATGAGTTTGCAAAATCAACGCCTGTTTTGCCCTTATTGCCGACCGGAATATGGGGATTGACGTCGAAACGAGGAATGATGGTCAGTTCCGGAAGATTACCGCCTGCCTCAGCCTCTTGTGAGTAGGTACAGAAGTAGCATAGTGTCGCTACCAACAAAGTAAATGTTTTTTTCATTTCCCATAAAAAATAAGTGATGGTTATCGGGGTGCAAATATATGAATAAATCGGAAAAATCACGTCCCTGCGGCAAATTTCTTGAATAAAAAGTATTCGCGCTTCGGTCGTGCGCAAGCGATTGCCGAATGGTTCGGGATATAAACAAAAAGAGGGTAAGCGACTTATATCGCACCGCTACGACCGCATACCCTTGCTCGATTCCTCGCCTGGGGGAGTTCTGCGGGAGCTGGTCGTATAAGACTTACCCGACTGCAAAAGTACAAAAGTTTTGATTATTTGCAAAAAAAATCGGAGTGATTATGTTCGGCGGGCTTGTCGTAAAATTCCGTAAAAATGGTAATTCAATCTGCAATAAGGTTATTCGGCAGACTATAAAATAGGTATATCTTTGCATCGAAGAAAACAAAGAAACACGATGAATAAACTATTTTTAATTCCGCTATTCTGTATTTTAACTACAAATGTTATGGCACAGGAAAAAATTGTACAAACAGCCGGTCGCAACATTCTCGGCGAATTTACCCCGAAATTTGCGGCACTGAACGACGACGTGCTTTTCGGCGACGCCGTCTGGAACGATTCTACGCTTTCGCTCCACGACCACAGTATGGTAACCATCTCCATTTTGCTCGGCAAGGGCGGGTTGGACTCTTCGTTCCGCTCGCATCTGGAAATGGGCAAGAAACACGGCATCACGCGTGAGGAGATTGTCGCGCTGATTACGCAGGCGGCCTTCTATGCCGGTTGGCCTAACGCATGGGCAGGTTTCCGTATGGCAAAAGAGGTGTGGGCAGAGGACGTTAAGGGCGACGATGCCAAGGCGGCATTCGAGCGCGAGATGATTTTCCCGATTGGCGAGCCTAACACGGCTTACGCGAAGTATTTTACGGGTAACAGTTATCTGGCACGCATATCGACCGCGCAGATTCCGTTTGCCAACGTTACCTTCGAGCCTCGTTGCCGCAACAACTGGCACATTCACCACGCTACCAAAGGCGGAGGTCAGATGCTCGTAGGTGTTGCCGGTCGCGGCTGGTATCAGGAGGAGGGCAAAGAGGCAGTCGAGATTCTGCCGGGTACGGTTATTCACATTCCTGCCAACGTGAAGCATTGGCACGGCGCGGCTGCCGACAGTTGGTTTGCTCACCTTGCTTTTGAGGTTGCGGGCGAGAACGCCTCCAACGAGTGGCTCGAAGCGGTTACCGACGAGGAGTACGACAAGCTGAAATAGGGCAGGCGGCGTGCAAAAAGTGGCACACGCCCGAAAAATTTGTTACTCTGCCACGACTGCACTATCTTTACACCGAATTTGGGCGCGGAGTTTGCGCCGCGCCATTGAAAAAGAGTGGGGATTCTGAAATGAAGAGGTTGAAAAAGATAGTGTGGTCGTTGGCGGTGTTTTTTGTTGCCGTCGCTGTCGCGGCGCTTGTTGCGTATAGCGATTTCTATGGCAGTTGCGTAGGCGAAAAATATACCTTATATATATACGATACCACATCGTATGCCACCTTGCGGGCAGACTTGGCAAAGCACATTTCGCACGGCAGGGCTTTCGACATATATGCCCGACGCATCAATCTTGCCAATACCTACAAACACGGTCGCTACGAACTGCGCGAGGGTATGAATGTCATTCGCTTGGCGCGTATGCTCAAATTCGGCGAACAGTCGCCCGTGCGGCTGGTTATTAGTCAAGCCCGTACGCCCGAGCAACTTGCCGAGCGCATAGCCGCGCAAATCGAAGCGGACTCCGTGGCGATGATTACGGCGTTGTACGACAGACAGTTGCGCGGAGAGTTGGGCTTTGCCGCCGACAGCATTATGGCGATGTT
>JBNMLI010000223.1:0-2567 GCA_050874765.1 Alistipes sp. | reverse complement strand
TTTCGACGCTCCGCCGGGGTTGCACTCCTCGCCGGGTTGGAACAGACCGAAAATCGTACCGTCGAAATCGCGCTCGCGGTTGAGCCGTTGCAACACGCCGAACAAAATGGCTGCGTGCATATCGTGTCCGCAGGCGTGCATAACGCCCTCGTTGAGCGACGCATACGGCAACGCGGTCGCCTCGTGTATGGGCAGTGCGTCGATGTCAGCCCGCAACACGACGGCACGCGCGAGAGGCTCCTTGCCCTCGATTTTCGCCAATATGCCCGTCGCGGCTATGCGGCGACAATCGATGCCCTCCGCCCGCAACTGCTCCTCGATGAAGGCGGCGGTGGCGAACTCTTTGAACGATAGTTCGGGGTGGGCGTGCAGATGTCTGCGAAATTCGGTGGGTGTCATATATTCACGCGGTTTGATGATGCAAAGGTACTGATTTTTCAAAAAAGTCGTGTCGTGTACCCGTCTATTTTGGTGCGCAACGCTGCCGTGTGCTCGGGTGTCGTCCCGCAACAGCCGCCTGCGATGTTGCATAACCGCTGTCGCAAATATCGCTCCATAACCGCTGCGAACTCGGCGGGCGATGCACCTTTTGCACCCGTGTTGGGGTAGAAAATCGTGGCACATCGAGCATTTGCGCCGAGCCACTCGGCTTGTCGGGCGATGCTCTCTGCGCCGCAAGAACAGTTGTAGCCTACGGCGAGCAACTCGTCGGCAGGTAGAGAGCGGTAGAATTCGTCGGCATCGGGCAGGTGTGTTGTCGTTGCCGACGCGATAATCGGAATCCACGAGGAGCGTCGGCGTATGGCGCGTATGATGTCGGCGAGCGGCGCGGTGTCGCAGATGGTTTCGAGTAACAGGGCATCGGCTCCGCCCTCAATCAGTCCCTCGATTTGGCGCGTGTGGCTCTCGCTGTCCACAGGGTGCAACGAGCCGAAGACGAAGCATTTGCGTCCGCTCTGCGCCACTGCCTCGCAGGCAATCTCGGTGGCACGCGCGGCGATGTCGAACGAGCGTCGCTCCAAGCCGTAGCGAGCAAGCGAAGAGCGGTCGGCAAGGAAGGTGTCAGTGGTGATTATATCGGCACCTGCCTCGATATAGCGGGCGTGCAGTGCGCCTACTGCGTCGGGGCGGGAGAGGACGATGCTCTCGTAGCCCTTGCGCACCTGCTCGGCGGGTAAATCAATCGCCGTTGCAAATGCGCCGTCGAGCAACAGTGTGCGCTCGTGCAGAGCCTGCTCCAACCCATCGGTCATTGCTCTATGATTTTGATTTCAAACAGTTTGCTCCAATTCTTGCCTGTTACGAAGATGCGCCCTGTCGCTCTGTCGCAGGCGATGCCGTTCAGTACATCGGTCGAGGCGTAGGTATCCTCCTCGGGCAGAATTCCCGTGAGGTCGATGATGCCCTCGACAATGCCGCTGTCGGGGTTGATGATGACGATTTGGTCGAGCGTATAGACGTTTGCCCAGATGCGTCCGTCAATCCACTCCAATTCGTTCAGGTAGGGCAGCGACCGCCCGTTGCAGAAGACCGAAATGGTGCGCTCCTGTCTGAATGTCGCGGGGTCGATGACGCGAATGAGCGATGTGCCGTCGGACATATAGAGTTTGGTGCCGTCGGTCGTCAATCCCCAGCCCTCGCCCGAGTAGGTTTCGTTGCGCAGAAGGCGGCATGTTGCGCGGTCGTAGATGTGCATGGTGCGGTTCTGCCAAGTGAGTTGGTAGATGCGCTCGCCCAGCAGGGTGATGCCCTCGCCGAACTCGGTGTCGGGCAACGAAACCTTCACCTGCGCCTTGCCCGTCGCGAGGTCGATTGTTTGCAGGCGCGAATTGCCGTATTCGCCTGTGCCTTCCCACATTATGCCGTCCACGAACTGCAAACCCTGCGTGTAACTCGACGTAAGGTGCGGATAGGAGGCGACTACCTCGTAGGTGTACATTTTCGGTTGAACGGCGGTCGGCTGTTGCTGTGCCGTCCGCTTGGGTGTATTGCCGCACGAAAGGAGCAATACAGCGCAAAAAACGAGTGTTGTAACGTATTTCATAATTACAAAGGTAGTAAATATCGCGCAAAATTGGTAAATCTGCGGAAATTTATTATCTTTGCGACCCGATTGTAAAGTTTCGGAAATCAGATAAAACACTATAAAACTATGAAGATTACAAAAGTGCAGAAAGAGGCGGGAGTATCCCTGCTGAAAGTCGTTGTCGATGAGAAAGATTACGGCGAGGCTGTCGAGAAGATGCTCCACGACTACAAACGCAAGGCAAACATTCCGGGTTTCCGTCCGGGTATGGTGCCTATGGGCATAATCAAGAAGATGTACGGCAAGGGTGCTGTCGCAGAGCAGTCGTACCGTGCGGCATCGAACGCGGCGTTCGATTACCTCCAAAAAGAGAAAATCGACTATGTCGGAGATGTGATTCCTGCCGAGGAGCAGGGCGATTTCGATTTCGACAACAACACCGAGTTCGAGTTCATCTTTGAAATCGGCGAGGCTCCGAAATATGAGCTCGCACTGTCGGAGAAGGACAAAATCAACTACTACAAAATCAAGATTGACAAGA
>JBNMLI010000222.1:0-2575 GCA_050874765.1 Alistipes sp. | reverse complement strand
GATTTAGGGGGTGGGTAACAGGTCCGTATCTGATATTTGCACAAAAACACCAAAGGAACTTACTAATAAAACGTTCCTTTGGGTGCAAATATCAGATACCCGAAGTTGAACGAGAGGTAGAAATTGTTCTTGTCGCGCACGCCATACTTGGTCAGTGTCAGACTCATAGGACCTACGAACGAGCGATAGACCACCGAGAGGTCGCCCATAAACTGCCACGGCGCATTGTCGTACTGTCTGTCGTGCCACATGGCATACATACCTGCCCGCACAATCAGATTGTCGATGATGGTGAATGTCGGCATCACACCGACCGCCGCATAGCGCGAGGCGTGGAACTGCGGCATATAAATCATCTGCGAGTGCATCGTCGGCGCATACTGCGGCAGCGACACCTCGGTCGCCTGCCTGTCGTTGAACTGCGGGTGGTTGGTATAGACCGCCTCCGCCTTGTAGCCGAACGAGAACCAGCGACAGCGCGGCAACTCTATGTAGTGCTGCCACGACGCCTTCGCACCTGCCCAACTGCGATGTTGCACCATTCGGCGCAACTGTACGATGCCGTTTTCGTCCAACACATAGCCCGTCAGCCTGTCCTTGCCGTCGATGAATATGCCCGAGAGCGCGAGGCGTGTTCCGCGCACGGGCACGAGCGGATTGTCGAGCGTGCTGCGCCGCAACTGCAACCGTGCGCCGATGAACGCAAAGAGCGACGGCTCCTTGTCGCCCTCGAAGAGATAGTAGTTCTCGCCCGCGTTGAATGTCGCCTGCAAGACGCTGCGCTTCGTAGCCGCCAAACCCGCACCTACCGAGAGATAGTTCTCCTTGTGCTTCTTGCGCTCGGTGTTGTCGATTTTGGTCAGGTTGCCGAAGTTGCCGTAGAGCGTGTTGCGCACCGAAAAGGTGTAGGCGAGGTCGAAAAATACGGGTCGGTGGGGCGAGATGACCACGCGCCCGCCGATGCTGCCAGCATTGTAAATGGGTCCCAAGTAGAGTGCCGCATCGGCAGTCATCGCCACGCGCCCTATTCGGCTGTACGACAACTCGATGCGCGCCTGATTGTATGCCGTCGAGGAGAGGTTTCCGCCGACCGACAAGCGCATCGACGGACGCATATGGAGCGTGAGTTTCGGCACAAACACATTCGCCACAGAGTCGTACTCCAACTGCGGATAATCGACCGAAAAGTTGCTCTCCGCCACGAGGTCGTAAACCTTCGAGCGGAAGTCGGCAAACGAGCGCACGCTGTTGCTCTCGCGCTCGCTCTTCGAGAGCATCACCGCCCGCGCATAACGCTCCTGCGGTTGGCTCAACCCGCTGATTTCCATTCCTTTGATGTTCAGCAGCGGCTCCTTCGCCAAAAAGTCGGTGCGCCGCTGCGCCACCTCCTCCGCCGTGCGTCGCTCGGGTATGGTCGCCAATATCTCGGGCATACGCTCCATCGTGTCGTCGTAGCCCTGACGGATAATCTCCTCGCCGCGGTCGAAGTCGAGCATACCCGCATCTACCGCGCGGTCAATCATTATGTTACCCTCGGCAGGGAGTTGATAGTCGGTGTCGCTCGTCATCAGCATCAACGCTTGGTCGATGAGGTTGCTGCTCTCATCGACGGGCGTGTTGCCAAAGGTGCACTTGACGCCTATGATGTGGTCGGGCGCGTACTCCTCGACCATCGTCTGCCACGGGAAGTTGTTGAACAAACCGCCGTCGTAGAGGAGCATATCCTTGTATTTCAACGGCTTGAATATGAGCGGAATCGACATCGACGCGCGTATCGCCTTGCCGATGTCGCCATCGCGGAAGACGACCGCTCGCCGCGCCTTCATATCGCTCGCCACGCAGAAAAACGGCACCATCAACTGCCCGAAATCGCCCTTGCACGCCACCGAGGCGGGGCGGAACAACTCGTTCAGAGCCATATCGACCTGCGCCGACGAGATGAGGTCGGCAGGTATTTTGAGCAGACTGTTCTGCTTTTGGCGCGGCACGCCCGCCGCCTTCTCGGCACGGCGACGCATTATGTCCTCCTTGTTCACGCCGAAGCGCACGGTGAGCAGCGCGGGCGGTGCGTCCTGCTCCATAAAATACTGCCTGTGCGCATCGTCGATACGCCCCGACACCCACCGCTTCACATCGCCCGAGGCGACTATTTCGCACATCTGCTCGGGCGAGTAACCCGCCGCATACAGACCCGCGATAATCGAACCCATCGACGTGCCGGCAACGTAATCTATCGGCACATTGTTCTCCTCCAACGCCTTGATGACGCCTATGTGGTACAGCCCCTTCGCTCCGCCACCGCTCAATACCAAGCCCACTTTGTGCCTGCCCGAGCGACACTCGGCGTGCCTTGCTGCCTGCTGTGCCGATGCGCGATTGCCCCCTGCGGTCTGCCCCGAGGCGACCGACGCAACTGCTACCGCGACGACGAGTGTGTAAAATGTGAATGCGAAACGGCTCATTTTCTCATAATAATTTGTAACTTTGTAACCGACTATGCCTATACGGCATAAAGGTACGCCAAAAGTATAAATTTTCAAAATATGAACAGCAAAATCAATGACCTGCTCACCCG
>JBNMLI010000221.1:0-2610 GCA_050874765.1 Alistipes sp. | reverse complement strand
GTTAGTGGTTAGTGGTTAGTGGTTAGTGAATAGTGGATAGTGAATAGTGGTTAGTGGATAGTGAAAAGTGCAAAATCAAATCAAAAATGAGTCATGCCACGCTCGCGAAAGCGAGCGAGTTGGCATCTACCTCTGTTAGTGTTTAGTGATTAGTGGGTAGTATTTTAAGAGTTCTAGGAGATATAGGAGTTCTACGAGAACTAGGAAATAGTAAAACAAACAACGCCCCTGCTATCCTAGAACTCCCAGTTCTCCTAGTCCTCCTAGAAACAGTGGCACGTGAGAAGAAAACCGTTATACCCACTACCTAGCACAAAGGTAGATTGCCACGTCGCTTGCGCTCCTCGCAATGACTCTCTTTATATGATTTGCGGTGGCATTTCGCCACCGCAAACTACTAGCCACTAGTCACTAATCACTAATCACTAGATTGCTACCGCAGATGTTCGCGCAGAGCCCGTGTCAACTGGTCGGGACACGAGGTGCCGCGACCGTTGCAGTCGATGCCCTCCAAGCGGGCTATCGCCTCCTCGATGCGCATACCGCGCACGAGCGAAGCCACGCCCTGCGTGTTGCCGTTGCAACCGCCGATGAACTGCACGCTCTCGATGCGGCCGTTGTCGGTCGCGACGATAATCTCGCGCGAGCAGGTGCCGAAGGTGGTGTAGTGCGTCGTGTGCGCCATACTACTATTTCTTCTCCTGTGCGGCAGCCGTGTTGTCGGCTACGACCATATTCTTATCGACGCGGAGCGTTACGTTGCCATCGACCTCGATGAGCAGTGTCGTCTCCTTAATCTCCTTCACAGTGCCGTAGATACCGCCTGCGGTGATGATTTTGTCGCCCTTTTTCAGCCCCTCGCGGAATTTTGCCAACTCCTTGCGACGCTTTGCCTCGGGACGCCACATGAAGAGCCAAATGACCAATATCATCAGGGCAATCATTACCCAGAACGACCACTGCGAACCCTGTACCTGTGCAGCATCTGCTGCCTGCAATAATGTAATCATAGTTAAAGTGTGTTTTAAGTTTTAATCCAACATTTATTTCCGCAAATATAGCATTTTTTTACGAATGGCGCAACAACAGCCGCGCCACGCGTTGCGGGAAGCCGTTGCCTCCTTACGGAAAAAGCCTCCGCGCTTTACGGAAAAGCCCCTTCTGCCTGTGCCAGCCCGCTATAAGAGTCCTTTGCCCGTTTTGCGGATTTTGCCCTCCTCGGTGAGCGTCGCCGTAACCTTGTCCAACACGCCGTTGATGAAGGTGCCGCTACCCGCGGACGAGTAGTTCTTGGCAATGTCGATGTATTCGTTGAGCGTAACTTTGAGCGGAATCGACGCAAACTCCTCTGCTTCGCAGATGGCTACGTCCAGTATGATGTTGTCCATCAGGGCGACGCGCTCGATGTCCCAGTTGCTCGCAAAGCGGTCAATCAACTCCTTGTTCTCCTCGAAACGGGCGATTGAGGCTCGCAACAGACGCTTGGCGAAATCCAAATCCTCGTCGCTCTTGAACTCGGGCATCAACTTCACCTGCTCCTGCTTCTCGCGCATACCGCCGACGGTGCGTGCGACCATCGTCAGCACATAGCCCAAGTCGTCCAACCAGAGTATCGACTGCTCCTCCAACGCCGCATCGAGTGCCTCGTTCTCCTCCAACATATTCATATATATATCGGACAGCAACTGCACGTCCTCCTTGAACGACCGCTCCTCCGTTGCCATATATTTTTGGTAGAACTCCTGCTCGCAGAGCGTCGCATAGAGCGACTTGATGAGGTCGGGATAGCCGTTCCAACCCAAGTGGTGCTTGGCGCAGAAGTCGTCAATCTCCTCGCTCTCGGCTATGCGTGCGATGGCTTGGTTCTCGATGAACTTGCGATTGGGGTGGAGGTCTTCGTATGTCGGCAGTTTCTTGTTGCGACCAATCTCCTGACGCTGCTCGGCATAGCGCACAAGCGCGGGAGCGAGCGCAAGCATTTGAAAATACAACTCATAGGCTTTGTCAATCGATGCCACAAGGCTCTTCTCGGAGGCCGCGATGTTGTTGCTCTCGCATTGCAGATGGGCATACACACCCTTGACGACCTTGATTCGAAGCAATCTTCTACTCAACATATTTCAGAACGTACTTATTCGGTTTATTTTTTTTTGATGCGGCAAAAGTAGTAATTTTATTGCTTACATCAGCGTGTCGGCGCAAAATTTATTCCGCAAAACGCACAACGGCTTTGCTGTTTGGTGCCGATTTACTAATTTTGCGCAGCAAATCCAAACGTTATGAATGCAAAAATATACTTGCGACGCGGTAAGGAGGAGTCGCTCCTGCGTCGCCACCCGTGGGTCTTTTCGGGTGCTATCGAGCGCGTCGAGTGCGACGGCGACATTGCCGAGGGCGATGTGGTCGATGTCTGCACCCGCAACGGCGAGTTCATCGCCCGCGGCCACTACCAAATAGGCTCCATCGCCGTGCGCGTGCTGTCGTTCGAGCGCGACGAGCGGATTGACTCGGCGTGGTGGCACTCCAAAATAGCAAGTGCCTACGAGGTGCGCCGCCTGCTGGGCGTGGTCGATTGCCCGCAGACGACCTGCTACCGCCTTGTCCACGGCG
>JBNMLI010000220.1:0-2626 GCA_050874765.1 Alistipes sp. | reverse complement strand
TGCAGTACGTTGAGTTCGGCACCGACCGAAAAAGTGGTTACGGCAGTCTGTACGTCCTTGGCAAGGAGCGAGTTTACGGAGATGTTGGTTCCCGAATTATAGAGTTCGACATGGGCCTGCCCCGACCCCATAATGGTCTTCTCGAATTGGGCGGGAATCTGCAACACGGCATAGACCTTGCCCTCGCGAATCAGCGTCATACCTTCGTTCATATCCTGAATGCCGTATGCCACCAGTGCCGCGGGCGTTTCATCGACCATGCGCGTAAGTTTGCGCGAAAGGTCGGTGTTGTCCTCGTCGAGCACGGCGATGGGCAGGTCTTGGGCAACGCCCTTTTCGAAAAAGACGGCGAAGAAGACGATGGAGATGAGCGGCAGGACGGAGAGCATCGCGATGTAGGTCGCGCTGTGGTGTATCCGCGAAAGTTCGCGGATAAAGACTGCGTATATGCTTCCGAAAAAGTTACGCATCGCTACCCTACTCTATTTTGCTCCAATTTACAATCGCGCTCATACCCGGACGTAAGCCCTCGACTGCGGCGGTCGGCTTCATCTTGACGGCAAATGTGCGAATGTCGAAACCGCCCTGTGTGCGGGTGGCGTTCCAAGTGGCGAAATCCGCCTGAACGGCGATGTAGGTAACTTCGAGTTCGATATTGCGGTCGAGCGCGGGAATATATGCCTCGATTTTCTTGCCCATCTGTATTTTGGGCAACATCGTTTCTTTGATATTGAAGGTAATCCATACATCGGTCAAGTCGAGTACGGTAACGACGGGATAGCCGCTGCCGACCAGCTCGCCCTCCTCGGAGATGACCGTGGAAATTTCACCCGTGGCAGGCGAATAGACCATGGCATCGCTGATGTAGGATTCGACCTCCTTGACAGCACCTTGTGCCTGACGCACCTGCGCTGCGGCGGCGGCCTTCTCCTCCTTGCGTGCGCCCTCCAAGGCCATACGGTACTGCGAATGCGCCGCGCTCTCGGTGGCAACCATTGCATCGTAGTTTGCTTTTGCCTCGTCCAACTTCTGGGCAGGGACAACGCCGTCGCGATAGAGATTCTGAACGCGCTCGTAGGTCTTCTTTGCCAACTCCTTGCCCGTCTGTGCCTTCTGCCACATATTCAGAGCCGATTCGATTTGCTGGCTGCGTGCGCCTGCGGTGGCTTTGTCGTCCAGAGCCTTGGCTGCGCTGCGCACCGCCTCTGCCTGTTGGAGTTTGGCGTTGAGTTCCGGAGTGGAAAGCGTGTAGAGCAACTGCCCTTTTTCGACCTTATCGCCCTGCGATACTTTCATTGCGTCGATGCGTCCCGGAACTTTCGACGAAGCCTTATAGGAGGTACACTCGACCGTACCCTGAATCATTATGGGTTCGCTCTTGACGAGGTACCACCCCAGCACAATTATCGCGATTACGACAACGGCGATGGCTGTGAGAATTCCGAAGATGTTGATTTTTTTCATATCTTTTTGCTCGTTATTGTTTGTTATAGGTGATTTGGCGCGCGTTCGTGCTACGCGAGTAGTTCAGGAACTCGTCGCTAATGCCTGCTGCTTCGAGAAGTTTGGCGAGGTAGAGGTCGAAGTTGTAGGCTGCCTGCATACGCTCGATGCGGACCTTCGCCAAATTGAGTTCGGCATCGACCAAATCGGTCGAAGTGCCCATACCTTCGAGGTAGGCGGAGTTCTTGGCACGCAGGTACTCCTCGGCAAAGGCAATGGACGACTCGATGGAGGTGATTTGGTTGCGATAGTTTATCATGTTGTTGTAGAGGCTCTCGACCAAAATCGAAATATCCTTTTCGGCTTTGGTGTGCAATGCCTCGACGCGACGCACGGTGTTCTTGGCAGCGGAGTATTTGTATTCGCGGCTCAATCCGTCGAAAATCTTGAAGTTGAAGCCGACACCGACAGCCCAGCGCGGCAAAAGACCTGTTACTTGGTAGTTGCAGAACGTACCGCCGCCGATGGCTACGATTTGCGGCATAAAGTCGGCGCGATGCACGTTGGCATTCTGCTTTGCCAACTGTCGCTTCAAATCGACCTGATTGAGCAGCGGGTTGTTGTCAGATGCGATGTTTTGGTAGTAGGCAAGCGTCTCGACGGCGTCCATAACGAACATAGCCGTAACGGGCAGTGCCGCGTGGTCGGTGCCGAGCGTATTGCAGAGGGCGTTGCCGACGGTTTCTGCCTGCAACTGCGCATTGAGCAGGTCGCGTTGTGCCTCGGCATATTTATATTCGACATAGAGACGTTCGGTTTGGGCAACCATACCGTTCTTTTCGAGCGACTTGATGTCGCGCAAGTGCTGCTCCATACCGGCGAGAACCTGCTTGCGCACATCGACGACGTTCAGAGCCAAAGCGTAGCCGAAGTAGCGTTCGACAACCTCCGACAGCAGTGCGTTGCGCTGTTGCTCGCCCTGTGCCTGCGTCGTCTTCTCCTTCAACTTTGCAACCTTGTTGGCGGCTACGATTTTGCCTCCCATAAAAATAGGCATCGTAACATCGCCCCCGATAAATCCGAAACTGCGGTTTTGCAGTGTGCATGCCCAATCCAAGCCGAGCAGGGAGTTGAGCCCGCCCTGAATTTGCGGGAGCAACTTCTGAATTGTAGGATTGGCGGC
>JBNMLI010000219.1:0-2629 GCA_050874765.1 Alistipes sp. | reverse complement strand
CACCCTATGCGTATCCTAAACCGTTGCCCGCAAGAGCAACGGTTTTTTGCTTGCAGGGGGTGGCGCGTTCGGTTTTATTTTCTTAACTTTGCACTCAAAGCAATATGCCATGAAAATCATCAAATTCGTATTCAATCCGATTCAGGAAAATACCTATATCGTTTGGGACGACTCCGCGCAGTGTATCATCATCGATGCGGGCAATTCGACCGAGCGCGAGAACCGAGCCTTGACCGACTTTATCGCCGAGCAGGGGCTTACGCCCGTTCTGGCGGTCAATACCCATTGCCATTTCGACCATACGATGGGCGTGCAGGCAGTCAAAGAACGCTACGGCGTGCCTTTTGCCGCATCGCGAGCCGACCAAGTGTGGCTCGACCGCTTCGACGAGAGCGCGGCGATGTTCGGCGTGCAGGCGACCGTCGCACCGCAAATCGGCATCGACCTCTCCGCACAGCGCGAGGTGCGCTTCGGCACGACCGTTTTGCAGATAATCCCAACCCCCGGCCATACCCCCGGCGGCATCTCCCTCTACGAGCCGCAATCGCACTCGCTCTTTACGGGCGATACGCTCTTCCGCGAGAGCATCGGGCGCACCGATATGCCCTTCGGCGACTACGGTACAATTATGCACTCGATTATCGACCGCATAATCCCGCTTGGCGACGAAACGTCCATCTATCCGGGTCATGGCGAAAAATCGACCATCGGCCACGAGTCGCTCTACAATCCTTTTGTGGTTGAGGCACTCAACGGCGAGGTAAACTATAAATAGCACGACTATGCGCATAGATATAATCACTGTCGTCCCCGAACTGCTCACCTCGCCCCTTAACGAATCCATACTGCGCCGTGCGCAGGAGGGCGGCTTTGTCGAAATCCATATCCACAACCTGCGCGACTATACCGACGATAAGCGACGCACGGTCGATGACTATCCGTTCGGCGGCGAGGCTGGTATGGTGATGAAAATCGAACCCGTCTATCGCTGCATCACCCGTTTGCAGAGCGAACGCCACTACGACGAGGTCATCTTCACCTCGCCCGACGGCATACAGTACAATCAGCACGAGGCAAACCGCCTCTCGACGCTCGAAAACATCATCATTCTCTGCGGCCACTACAAGGGCATCGACTACCGCATACGCGAACACCTGATTACGCGCGAAATATCAATCGGCGACTATGTGCTGACGGGTGGCGAACTGGCGGCGGCGATTATCACCGACTCAGTCGTGCGCCTTCTGCCGGGTGCTATCGGCGACGAGGCTTCGGCTCTGACCGATTGCTTTCAGGACAACCTGCTCGCACCGCCCATCTACACGCGCCCTGCCGATTTCAACGGCTGGACGGTGCCGGAGGTGCTGACCTCGGGCAACTTCGCCGAAATCGAGAAGTGGCAGGAGGAACAATCCTACGAGCGCACCAAGACACTGCGTCCCGACTTATTGGAGGAGTAACGAATGAAATACTACATCATAGCAGGCGAGCCGAGTGGCGACCTGCACGGCAGCAATCTTATGCGCGGCATCTTGAAGGCGGACGCGCAGGCACAATTCCGCTTCTGGGGCGGCGACCTTATGGCAGAGGTAGGTGGCAGAGCCAACCTCGACAAACACTACCGCGATACCTCGTTTTTCGGCATCGCGCAGGTGTTGCGCAACCTGCACAAAATTTTCGGTCAGATTACCGAATGCAAACGCGATGTCGAGGCTTTCGACCCCGATGTGATAATCCTCATCGACTACCCGAGCTTCAATATGCGCATCGCCGAGTGGGCGCACGAGCGCGGCCGCCGCGTCTTCTACTACATCGCCCCGAAGGTGTGGGCGTGGAAGGAGTTCCGCGTGCGCGGTCTGCGCAAATATGTCGATAGGCTCTACACCATCTTCCCGTTTGAAACCGCCTATTTCCGCAGCAAGGGCATCGACCCTGTTTTCAAGGGCAATCCGCTTATGGACTCTATCGCACAACGCCGTCCGCAACTCCCTTCGCACGAAGAGTTCGCTGCGGAAAACGGTCTGGATTCGCGCCCGATAGTGGCTCTGCTGGCAGGCAGCCGTCGCTCGGAAATCGAGGAGAATCTGCCCGATATGGTCGCGCTGGCAAAGCGTTTTCCGACCCACCAATTTGTCGTTACGGGAGTGTCGTGGCTCGATAGGGGAGTCTATGACCGCATCATCGCCGATTCGCCCGTGCGCTATGTTTGCGACCGCACCTACGAAACGCTCAACATAGCCGAGGCCGCCGTGGTAACCTCGGGTACGGCGACGCTCGAAACGGCACTTATGAATATCCCCGAAATGGTGCTTTATCACGTTCCGTGGCTCTACGAGATTCTGCGCCCGTATGTGCTGAAAATCCCTTATGTTTCGCTCGTGAACATCAATCTCGGTCGCGAGGCTGTGCGCGAAATCGTCGCATCGCGATTCGATGCCGATGCTGCTGCCGCCGAGTTGCGCTCCATACTCGCGGGCGGTTCGAAACGCGCCGCGATGCTCGCCGATTTCGAGGCACTGCGCTCCATAATAGGCGGCGAAGGTGCGAGCGACCGCTTCGCGAGCGATATGGTCGAATCTCTAAAATCTGTGTCGAAATGAAGATAATCTGTATCGAAGGCGGATTGAAT
>JBNMLI010000218.1:0-2632 GCA_050874765.1 Alistipes sp. | reverse complement strand
GTCTGTGCATCGGTGAGCCGTATGCTCACCTTCTCGTAGCCGAGATACTCGAAATCGATGGTTTCGCCCGTGGCTGCCTGAATGGAGTAGGTGCCGTCGGCGACTGTCATCGTTCCGCGCGAAGAGCCTGCAACCGAACAGGTCGCTCCGACGAGCGGTCGGTTGTTCTCGTCGCGAACAACGCCCTTGATAGTGCGCAACGGTGCACTCTTGGGCTTTGTCGCACCGCTCTCTTGCGACAGCACGATGCAGTTGTCCATAAGGTGGCTCGTGATGCCCAAGCCTTCAAACAGGGCATTGACCACTTTTAATACATTGTTGTCGGTCATGTCGAGCGAAACCTTGCGCGACTTATCGACGATGTTGTCCTTGTAGAAAAATGTGTAGCCGCTCTGTTGTTCGATTGACTGCATCACTTTCCCGACTGTCGTGTTGCTCGCCTTGATGCGTATCGGTGCCGCGCATAGCAGCATCGGTACCGTAAGCATACACAGCAGCAGGCATACAGTTTTAAGTTTAGGTTTGTACATATCGGTTTGTTTGTATTGTGTTGTCGTTGTTGTTACTCTGCCGTGATTACGCGCCGCGTGTGCGGGTCGGCAACCCTGTCGAGTGCCGAACAGTCGAAATGTATGTCCGAGGCGAGCGACAGATATTTGAGTACCGATTGCAGGTCGGCATCGGTGAATGTTCCCGAGAATGTGTAGTCGTAAAGGCGCGGATTCTTTACGTTCACGCTTACGTTGTAGCGATTCTCAATCATACGCACTGCCGTAGCGAACGATGTGTGGTCGAATACGATTTTGCCCTCCGTCCACAGCCCCGCGCTCTTGGCGGTAGGAGTATTGAACAGTCGCAACTGCTTCGAGGCATCGAGTTCGGCACGCTGGTTGGGTTTGAGTATAATCGAACTGCGCAGTTTGTCCTCGTCCGTATAACTCATACGTACCTTGCCGCTGACGAGCGTTACTGCCGATGTGCGCCCCGCAATGTTGTAGGAATCGACATCGAATTCGGTGCCGAGCACCTCGACCTGTATGTTGGCTGTCGTTACCGTAAACTTGCGACCCTCGCTCTTGGTAACCTTGAAATAGGCTTCGCCATCGAGTTCCACCTCGCGGTTGCGACGCGAAAATTCGGCGGGGTAGCGCAACGTGGAGTTGGCATTGAGCCACACTTGCGAGCCGTCGGGCAGTGTTGCCGAGCGTGTCGTGCCGGTGTCGGCATAGAGTTCAATCATCTGTTGCGGCGCGCTGTCGCGATATGCCTTATAGAATATGCCCGCAAATAGTGCGACCACCACTACGCCCAAAATCGATGCAAGAGCCAATCGTGGACGCAATTCCCGACGACTTTTTGCGGCAGTCGCGCCTATGCGCTCGTGCAGACGCTTTTTGGCTCGGTCGGTGTCTATAAGGCTTGCGGAGTGCAACGCCTCAATGTCGCGGTAGGTGCGATAGATGTTCATTGCCTCGCGACGGTTGTCGTCGCTTTGGGCAATCCACTGTTCGACCTCGCGGATTTCGTCGGCATCGGATTCGTGCCGCAGACAACGGAGTATTTGCTGTGCTGTCATAATAAAAATCATATTTCTATAATTAAAGACTGACAACTCGCGATTTTTCCAAACTTTTAGCGAATTTTTTGTTGCGAATTATGATTGTTGAACGATAATTGCGATAAATTTCAAAGTTTGTGCGCTTTTTGTTATATTTGCATTAAAATAATCAGTTTCGACGATTTGAAACCAACCGACCATAAGCAACTCATTGCCGATTTGTCCGATGCGGACGAAGCCGCGGCACTACGCGCATTCGACGCAGTGTTCGATGCCTACTACGCCACGCTGTGTGCATACGCGGCGCAGATGGTTTCGCTGCACGATGCCGAAGATATTGTGCAGAATGTGCTGATGTGGTTGTGGGACAATCGCCGAAGCATAGGCATAAAGACATCGTTGCAAAGTTATCTTTACACAGCCGTGCGCAATCGCGCGCTGACGCTCATCACACACGAGCAGGTGCGGCGCAGGGTGATAGATGCAATAGGCGTATCGATGGAGGAGCAATCGGAGATACCCGAGTACGGTACGGTCGAAGACCTCGTAGCACGCCTCGATGCCGAAATCGAGGCTCTGCCCGAATCGTACCGCGTGGCGTTTCAGATGTGCCGCTTCTCGGGCAAGAGTTACAAGGAGATTGCTGCCGAACTGGGTGTCAGCGACAAAACCATCTATTACCGCATACAGCGCGCACTCAAAATACTGCGCAGTCGTCTGGGCGAACACCTCTATTCCATATTGGTGTAGGCATACCTATTATAATATAAGGCAGGCGAAGCCGTGATGCGATAGGTAAAAAAGAGTAGAATAAACGTCGGATATTGTAATAAATCCTGATAAAAATTCGTATTTTTGCAAGGTAGTATATAATTTTTGCAAAGATGCCTAAAAAGATATTGCTGACAGCACTTTTGGCGGTTGTTGCGATGAGTGGCGCGATGGCGGTCGTGCCTCCGCGCACAGACATCGAACTCGAACGCGCCCTCACGTTGCTCGAACATCGTCGCTGGTGCGATGCTCGCCGCGAATTTGAATTGCTCAAAGAGAACGCACCTTCCGACCGTATGAGTC
>JBNMLI010000217.1:0-2652 GCA_050874765.1 Alistipes sp. | reverse complement strand
GCCCTACCTGCCGAAGGCGTTGCAGTCCAACCTCTACGTCGATTACCACCGCGCCCTGCGCTCGATTTTGGAGCGTATCCGCGCCAAGTACCCGACGCTCATCATTCAGCTCTGCTCGGCTGGCGGCTACCGCCTGAACTACGGCTATATGCCTTATTTCCAAGAGGTATGGGGCAGCGACCAGACCGACGCACGCCACCGCATCTTCATTCAGTGGGGCGCACTCGACTTCTACCCTGCCAACATCATCGCCGCCCACGTCTGCTCGACGCAGAACAAATATACCCAACGCCGCGTGCCTGTCAAATTCCGCTTCGACGTAGCATCGATGTGCCGCTTGGGTATGGAGATGGTGCCTGCCGAACTCACCGAGGCAGAGCAGGCTTACGCCAAACGCGCCATTGCCGAGTACAAGCGTCTGCGCCCCGTCATTCAGCAGGGCGACCTCTATAAACTCGTTTCGCCTTACGATGGCGACGGCGAGTACGCATCGCTGATGTATGTCGATGCCAAGCGCGAGCACGCCGTAGCGATGTTCTACCGTATGACCTACACGCGCCATATGCCCGACAAAATCATCAAGTTGCAGGGCTTGGACCCCGACCGCGAGTACCTCATTCGCGAGGTCGCTCCCGAGGTCGAGGGCAAGCCAATCCGCATCAGCGGCAAACGCGCAAGCGGTCGCTTCCTGATGGAGGAGGGCATCGTGATTCGCGAGCTGACCGAGGGTCGCACCTCGCGCAAGCCGCTGAACGACATTCGCGATATGAACGACTATCGCAGCTTTATGATTGAGTTAATCGCGCAATAATCGACCTTTTAAGGAGAAGGGGCAATACACTATGATTTCACGGGCAGAGTTCAAATGCAGTTCCGAGCGTATCGGACAAGTGCCGAAGGACGAGCGCAAAGACATCGCTTTCATCGGCCGCAGCAACGTGGGCAAATCGTCGCTCATCAATATGCTTACGGGGCGCAAGGCTCTTGCCAAAGTATCCGGCACACCCGGCAAAACGCGCCTGATTAACCACTTCCTCATCGACGGCGAGTGGTATCTGGTCGATTTGCCGGGCTACGGCTACGCCCGCACCTCCAAAAACCAACGGAGCGGGTTCGCCAAAATCATCACCGACTACGTCTTCAAGTGCGAGCGACTGCACTTCCTTTTCGTGCTGGTCGATTCGCGCATACCGCCGCAGCGCATCGACCTCGCCTTCATCGAGCAACTCGGCGCGCACGGTATCCCGTTCGGCATCATCTTCACCAAGTGCGAGAAACTCTCCGCCGCCCAACGCCGTCGCAGCGTCGCCGACTTCACCTCGGCACTCGCCGAGCAGTGGGAGGAGATGCCCCCGATGCTCCTCTCATCGAGTGCCACCGCCATGGGCAAGGAGGCGATTCTCGCGTTCATCGACTCGTGCCTCCACCACTCCGACCCAACCACCGCACAGGAGTAAAGCCGCACAATCATAATATGCACATCAGGGCAGCCCTTTCGGACTGCCCTGTTTGCATATTCTATGTTAAGTTTGAGTGTTGTGTGTCGCGCTAAAAGTCGAGATAACCCAACTCTGCCATACGCTCCTTGACGAGGATTGCAATCACACGCGAGCCGTACATATTTGGGTGAACGTTGGTCTTGTAATCCGACGAGAGCGATGCGGGCCAATCGCCATCGGCGATAGCCGTTTGGTCCTTCTCCGAGAGGGTTGCACCCGCAGGCACTGCACCCGACTCAACGAGCAGGCGGGCTGCATTGGCATTACCGACCGTGCGCATATCGAGGAAGTTGCTTCCGAACTCCGCCGTCATGCGGTCGCGATATGTTTCGCTCCAATAGTCGCGCGAGGAACCGCTCGGGAAGTCGATATGAGCCATGTGGAAACCGACCTCGATGCAATGCTTTTTCGACGCGTAGTTCTCGATGGCGCGATAGCAATCGACAATCTGCTCCAATGCAGGCGTACCCGCCGAGTTGGCACCCAGATAGGTTACCACAACATCGGCATCTTTGTACATTCGCGAGCCATACGACTGCACCGCCGTGCGAGGCTCAACCGTTACCGACACACCGTTCTCCACGCGCTGCACGAAGAAACTCTTGTTGTCCTCCGAGGTGGTGATTTTGCACTCCACGCCCGCGATGGTGCAAGGGCTGAGCAGCGGACAACTGCCCGACGAGAACCAATACTGCGATAATAAACCGCCACGCAATTCGTTGTTGTAGAGGGCGTAGAGCTGCTTAATCTGCACATGTTGCGAGCAATCTCCCGGAATGGTAAATGTTTCGTCGCCCGTGCAGAGGGTGATACCGCCCTGACGGCTTGCGATGCCGAGCGGACTATCGCCCGGTATGCCGCCGCGAACGACCTTCCAGTCGCTGCCCAGAATCTGTTGCAGGTAGCTCGTTACGATGTCGTTGGTGATGCTGTCGCCCCAAAATACGACGGTGCGCACGCGGTTGGTGTGTTCCAGCGCAGCGACATCTATCGCAGGCAGTTCGGCAATTTTGCCCTTCGGCAGCACAACCGCAGCCGCACTCTCGGCAGCCGACACATAGTTGGTCGTCTTGACCAGCACGCGCAACGAAGCAACCTCGCCCGCACGCACTACGGCATAGATGACGTGGTCAATACCCTTGCCCAGCACGGG
>JBNMLI010000216.1:0-2697 GCA_050874765.1 Alistipes sp. | reverse complement strand
GGCTATGCCCGATGCGTTTATAGGCATCGATGTAATAGTCGGCTTCCCCGGCGAAACCGACGAGGAGTTCCGCAAAAGTTACGATTTTCTGGCAGGCATCGCGCCGTCGTTTCTCCATATCTTCCCGTTTTCGGAGCGGGCGAATACTCCCGCAGTCGATTTCCCCGGCAAGGTGCAGGCATCGGTTGCCACCGAGCGCGTTGCCGAATTGGAAAAACTATGCGCACAACTGCACTACGACTTCTGCCGCAAATATGTCGGCACAACCGCGCCCGTACTGTTCGAGAGTACCGTGCGCGGTGGTATGATGTCGGGCTTTACGGGCAACTACATCAAGGTCAAAGTGCCCTACCGCCGTTCGCTCATCAACCAAATCGCGCAAGTCGAATTGGAGCGAATCGAACCTTCGGGCGAGATTTGCGGACGTATTATTGAATAAATCCGCTTTTTTTGCTATTTTTGCGCAAAAGAACGTTTTTATATTAAGGTATGAAAGGCATTAGCAAACGTGTCGCCATCGGATTTATGAGCATCGTGGCTCTGCTCTTTATTTCGGGTATGATTTCGCTGTTCGAGTTGGGACATTTGAGCAACGACACCGAAAATATTCTCTCTACGGGCAAGCGCAATATGGAGTTGGCAAAGGATATGCTCAACGCCGCCCACGACAACAGTCGTGCGATAATTAACATCGCCATATTCAACGACCACTCCTACGACAGTTTGTGCCGTCGCACGTTGCGTACAATGGAGGAGTGCATCGCGTCGGCGCGCAACGAATCCTTCAACGCCGAGTGCCTCGATTCGCTTGCAGTCGGTGTCGGCGAACTGCGTGCGCTGTCGGACGAATATCTTGAACAGAAAGCCGCCGACACATCTTCGCAACACAAAGCGAAGGCGGTAGTCGATGATTTCGACTTGACCGAAGGCTCGGTTACGGGCAAAATATGGTACGAAACCAAATATCAGACGGCATATACGCGATTGCTGGAACAAATCAAGCACTTTATGACGCTCACCCACTCGTCGCTTGCGCCCCGTGCCGCCCAACTCAACAAAAACGCCTATCGGTCGGTTACGCCAATCTTCATCTCGCTGATTGTGATGATTGCCATTGTGCTGATGTTCTTCTACTTCGTCAATGTCTATTGCGTCAAGCCCATCGTGCGTATCAACAAGGCTTTGGGCGACTACCTGACGTTTAAGTTGCCGTTCCGTGTCAAGGCGGAGTTGCTCGACGAGTTGAAAGAACTCGACGACAACATCGAAACACTCATCAACATCTCGAAACAAACCAAGAAATAAACCCGTCGGGAGCTATGCGATTCAATGTTATATTGCGATATATCGGAACGGTGATGCTCTGTATGGCAGCATTTATGGCGGTGTCGGCATTCATATCCTACATGGACGACGACTCGGGCTACTATCCGCTCCTGCTCTCGTCGTTGCTCACTCTGGTGCTGGGCGCATTCCCAATGCTCTTCGTGCAGAAAGCCGAAACCATCAGCAGCAAAGAGGGCTTCTCGATTGTCGTCGGCTCGTGGATTCTGGCGTGTGTCGTCGGTATGTTCCCGTACCTCATCTGGGGAGGCGAATTTTCGTTGATTGACGCTTGGTTCGAGAGCGTTTCGGGTTTTACGACTACGGGAGCAACCATTCTCGACAATGTCGAGGCTCTGCCGCAGGGCTTGCTCTTTTGGCGGTCGGCAACGTGCTGGATTGGCGGAGCAGGCGTGATTATGTTCGCACTCGTCATTCTGCCATCGCTCGGGACGAACAAGGCTCTGTCGAGCGTCGAACTCTCGTCGCTTGCCAAAGACAACTACCGCTACCGCACGCAAATCATAGTCCGTATTCTGCTGATTGTCTATGTCGGTCTGACGCTCGCCACCACTCTGTTGCTCCGCGTTGCGGGTATGCGTTGGTTCGACGCGCTCAACCACGCGATGTCGGTATGCGCTACGGGCGGATTCAGCACCAAGAATACGAGTATAGGCTTTTACGACAGCCCACTAATCGAGGCGATACTTATTGCGGCAATGGTGCTGGCAAGTATCCACTTCGGCTTGATATATGCAACATGCGCCCGTAAGGCGAACAACATTTTCCGTTCCGAGGTGGTGAAGACCTACTTCGCAATTATTGCGGTCGGCTCGGTCGCCATCGGGTTGAGCATCTATTTTGCAGGCATCTACCCTACCCTTTGGCAGGCTATGCGCAAATCGCTGTTCCAATTCGTGTCGTTGATTTCGACAACGGGCTTCGCTACGGCAGACACCAATCTGTGGACACCGTTTGCCATTGTTCTGCTCATATTCGCATCGATAGTCTGCGCCTGCGCGGGTTCGACCTCGGGCGGATTGAAAATCGACCGCCTGTTGCTCTTTGTCAAGGTCTTCATGGCGCGATTGCGCCTGCAACGCCACCCCAATGCAATCATACGAATCCGTGTGGACGGCGTGTTGCAGGAGGAATCGCAGTTGGACTCGGCAATGATATTCATCGTTTCCTACCTTGTCTTCATTTTGCTCGGCACGGTCGGCAACACGATGTTCGGGCTCGATATGATGACTGCCTTTTCGTCGGCAGTTGCATGTATCGGCAATGTAGGACCCGGTTTCGGCACGGTCGGCTCGCTCGACACATTTTCGCAAATACCCGCAGTATTGAAGTTGCAGGATACACTGCTGATGC
>JBNMLI010000215.1:0-2698 GCA_050874765.1 Alistipes sp. | reverse complement strand
TCGAAGTCCTTGTCGATTTTGAGCATCGCGTTGTAGTTGCCGTAGAATGAGCGCGAGCCTGTTTCGGTGAGCGAAGTAGGTGCGCCGTGAACCAGCGTAGCCGTACCCTCGGGGTCTTGGTAGGTCGTAACCGCCTTTTTGTAGTTGTGAGCGTTGGTGGTTGCATAGCGCGGAGCGAGCATACCCGAAATGGCGAGCCACTTCAACGGTTTGTACTCCAACGTGATAGCACCCGACAGACGCAGGTTGTTCACCTTGTTCTGACCGCCCTCCATCAACTCGGCGAGCGGGTTCTGACCGAGCAGACCCAAGCCGTTGTAGAGCCCTGTGGAGAATATGCACGGAATGTCGGCAGGACGGGTGTTCATATAGTTGAACACGGTGTTCTGATAAGGCGAATAGCGACGGTCGCCGTTCGAGAACGAAAGGTCGAGTCGCATCGAGAGTTTGTCGTTGAACAAGATGTCGGCATTGTGGCGGAACACATAACGCTTGAAATCGGTGCGCTTGATGATACCGTCGTTGCCCGTGTAGCCGAGCGTCGTCAGCATACGCACGCGCTCGGAGCCGATGCCGAGCGATATGGTGTGGTTGTGCATAAAGCCCGAGCCGTTGAGCAACAGCTTTTGCCAGTCGGTGTTGGGATAGAGGTCGGGGTCTTTGCCCATATTCTGACGATAGACCTCCAACTCGGCAGGGTCGTAGGTCAGCGGGTTGCCGTCGTTCTCGTTCATGAGGTTGGTCAGTTCGCGGAATTGCACGGCATTGACCGTCTTGGGCAGGTCGGTAGGCGACTGCCAGCCGACATAGCCCTTATAGGAGAGTGTGAATTTCTCCTGCGAGCCGCGCTTGGTCGTAACGAGGATTACGCCGTTCGCCGCACGCGAACCGTAAATCGACGACGAAGCCGCATCTTTCAGCACAGAGATGCTCTCGATAAGGTTGGGGTCAACATTGTCGAGGCTCTCCTCGATACCGTCCACCAGCACAAGCGGAGCGGTCGATGAGCCACCGAACGAGTTGATACCGCGGATACGAATCGAACCGCCGTCGGCACCCGGAGCACCCGTTTGCGACGTTACGGTAACGCCCGACATCAAACCTTGCAGAGCGACCGATGTAGATACAATCGGGCGAGAATCGAACGCCTTGGAATCGACCGTTGCGACCGAACCCGTTACGTTCACCCTCTTTTGGGTTGCATAGCCGACGACTACGACATCGTCGATTTTCTGATGGCTTTCGGAGATGACGAAATCGATGCTCGTGCGGTTGCCGATTTCGTGGGAAACCTCGTCGTAGCCGAGGCACGAAGCCGACAGCACCTTGGCGGTGGCAGGGACTTCGAGGGTGTAGGTACCGTCGAGGTTGGTCGATGTACCGACAGAGGAGTTGTCGACAATCACGGACACGCCCGGAACAGGCTGCTTGGTTGCCGAATCGGTTACCTTTCCGCTGATGGTTCGGTTTTGGGCAGAAACAGGCAAAGTAACCAGCATAAACAGCGTGATTACCAGCGATTTACCCCCCCCCGCAAAACCGAGTCGGGAACGAACCGATTTACCAATACTTGGCAAGAATCGTTTCATAGAATTTGAAGTTTTAAGTTGTTAGGTTTTAAGTTCGGGATACAAAACGCGTGTGCTAAAACGTTTTATAACCTACTACAAATGTAATAATATTTTTTCGGAAAATATGCAAAAATATGGCGAAAAAATATCGAAAAAATCGCTCACGCACCGAAAGATAGAGAGATGGTGCTGAATATGCGGCAATTAAATTTTTTTAATAAATCGTTGCTATTGTGGAAATAATAGGTATCTTTGCGCTGTTATTGAAATAACAACAAAAAGTTATATGTTAAATGTTGTACTTTTCGGTGCGCCGGGTTGCGGCAAGGGTACGCAATCTGCATTGTTAGAGAAGAAATACGGATTGGCGCACGTCTCCACGGGAGATATAATCCGCAAAGAGATTGCCGACCACACTACGCTCGGCGAACAGATGGAGGGATACATCAAGCGAGGCGAACTCGCGCCCGATGAGGTGGTAATCGAGATGATTCGCCACTACTTGCTCAAACACAAGGAGGGCAAGGGCATTATTTTCGACGGTTTTCCGCGCACGACGGCACAGGCCGAGGCTTTCGACCGACTGCTGACATCGATGGGCGAGAGTGTCGATGTGATGATATATATGGACGTTCCCGAGGAGGAGTTGGTACAGCGCATACTGTTGCGCGGCAAGGAGTCGGGTCGTGCCGACGATGCTTCGGAGGATATAATCCGCAACCGCATCGAGGTCTATAAGTCGCAGACGGCGATTGTTGCCGACCACTACCGTGCGCAGGAGAAGTACGAGAATGTGCAGAGCCACGGCACCATAGACGAGGTATTCGGACGCATCTGCAACGCAATAGAGAAGTATATGGAATAGGCGTTTCGGACAACCGCGATTTTTATCGCCCGCAGGCTTTTGCTTGCGGGCTTTTTGTTGCATCGCAGGGCGCAGGCAGGGGTGGGCGGTGCAATTTACCTATATATAATTAGTTATTTTGCACAAAAACCCCAACAAATGGTGATTGCACGGGTGGGCGGAGTGCCGTACCTTTGCAGTGTACGATTGAGATGAATTGGATATTAAGCCGTACAGTTAATGTTATTTTATTCGGAGCATCGAGGGCGACAACGCCATACGC
>JBNMLI010000214.1:0-2728 GCA_050874765.1 Alistipes sp. | reverse complement strand
GGTAGTAGATGGCGTCGATGATGTTGGTCTTGCACGTTCCGTTGTCGCCGACGAAGCAGTTGATGCCTGCGTCGAAGTCGAGCGTCTCCTGTGCGAGATTCTTGAAATTTATGAGCGACAGTTTTTTGAGCAACATTCTCTTTTTCCTCCGATGTCAAAGGTACGAATTTATGCCGAACTATCGACCGCTGTTCAAAAAAAAGTGCCGCAATATCTGTTTATTGCGTAAAAAATCTTATTTTTGCAATTTGAACGGCAAAATATGCCCGTAAAAACGATAAATAAATTAAAAACAGAATAGAATTATGGCAAAAAATGAAGCAAACGTCCAAGAGGCTGCCGTAGCCGAGGCAGTGGGACGTACAGAAACGTTCTTTGAGAACAACGGCAAGAAGGTCGTTATCGCATTGGTTGTACTCGTACTGCTGGTTGCGGCGGGTTATGCCTATAAGATGCTGGTCATCGACCGCAATGCCGAGCGTGCGGCCGACCTCATCGTCGAGGCGCAGTACAATTTCGAGGGCGAGAATCCCGATTATGCACTTGCACTCAACGGCGACGACAATGTTGCAGGTTTCCTGAACGTAATCGAGCAGTATGGCTCGACACCTGCGGGCAACCTTGCAAAGCACTATGCGGGCGTATGCTACCTCCGCTTGGGCGACAAGGAGAATGCAGCGAAGTATCTGGCAAAATACAAAGAGGTTGCGGGTATTCCTGCCGCAATCATCAATGCGCAGAATATGGGTTTGCGCGGCGATATAGCTGCCGACAATGGCGACTATGTCGAGGCTGTGAAGCTCTACAAGAAGGCTGTCGATGCCTCCGACAACGAGTTCACCGCTCCGCTGTTCCTCTATAAAGAGGGCTTGGCTCTTCTTGCTGCCGACAAAAAGGACGATGCAGTGAAGTGCTTCGAGCGTATCTCGGCAGAGTATCCTGTGTCGGTCGAGGCTCGCGAGGCAGAGAAGGTGCTCGGTTCGATGGAGTAAAGCAGAACAGACACTCTGTAATATAATAAATGTTGCCCCCTTATGCTGTCGCCATCTGAAATCCGTTTGGGAATCGTTGTGGTTCGCAACAGACATCGACATATACTCGATGTCGCAACCGACGTGTATGCGCCTCTGTTGCGGCGCGGGTGCAAGGAGGTCAATATGCAACTGAAATATGTGCCGACCGATTTCGACATTACGCTCGGCGTGCTGTTCTTTGCCGAATATACCGATGTCGATGGTGTAATAGTGGTCGGCGACGGCTATGACGCGACGGTGGCAGGCTCGTTGCTCGACCTGCAAATCCAGTGGAATATGCCCGTCGAATACCGCTACGACGGCTCGGACGTGGGCGAGGGGTGCAACGTTGTCGATATGGTGCAGTTGCAGGGCGAAATGGTCGCCGAGGTTCCCGAGGAGAAGACTCCCGCCTCGCGCCGCGAAAGCATCAACTAACGCCAATTTAACGCCAAAAGCGCAGGCTTGCGGAGTACGCGAGCCTGCGCTTTGTTTGGTGGCAACCAGAAACAAGGGCGATTAGGCTTGCGTGATTCGGATTTTTTGCAATTTATCGCCGCTGATTTTTGCAAAACAAAAAATCTTTCTTATCTTTGCAGTCGCTTTACTCGTAAAGCATAAGCCCAGATGGCGGAATCGGTAGACGCGCTGGTCTCAAACACCAGTAGGTTCACCCCTGTGCCGGTTCGACCCCGGCTCTGGGTACTGAAACGGAGAATGATTGAAAAATCTTCTCCGTTTTGTTTTTTGGTGGGGTGATGTGCCATAAAAATAAGACCGCCTTTGGGGCGGTCTTTGCAGTTTGATACAAGGTTGTTGCGGTCTATAAATGCTATAACCTTATGTGTGGAATGCGGTGTGTTACCTCTTCTTGCCTCCGAAAATAGATTTCAAGACGAGGTTGCCGAGTTTGCGTTCTACGCCTGCCTTCGAGGTCGGAATGCCTGTCGTGCGGGCAATCTTCTGCTTTGTCTGCGAAATGCCCAAGGCTCTTTTCCATGAGAAAGATAGTCCCGGAATGCCTGTGTTTGATTTCTTTGCCATAATGGGTTTGTGTGTTTTTGTGGGTGCAAATATACGAAATAATCCTTATGATATTGTTATAATTTAGGGAGTTGAGGGCTGAAAAGAGAGTGTCGGGCGGGTAGTGGAGGCAGAGTATAAGTAAAGCCCGACCATTGCGGTCGGGCTTTGCTCCAAAAGCGGAATGGTCGCAGGGACTATTCTGCATCTTTGGTAACCACGCGCTTCTCGCGGATACGGGCCTTCTTACCCGTCAGGTCGCGGAAGTAGTAGATACGCGCACGGCGAACAACACCACGCTTGTTTACCTCGATGTGGTCGAGATGTGGCGAGTAGAGCGGGAAGATACGCTCAACACCCACGCCGTTCGATACTTTGCGAATGGTGAACATCTTGGTCTTGCCCGAACCCTTAATCTGGATTACGACGCCACGGAAGCTCTGCAAACGCTCTTTGCTTCCCTCGATGATTTTGTAGGTAACGGTGATGGTATCACCGGCTTTGAACGACGGAATCTCTGCGTCGGTCTTCGACCAGAACTTCTCGTTCACGAGTTTGATTAATGAATCCTTGTTCATTGTTGCAACAAAAATTTACGTTATACGCTCAACATTGTCGCTGCGTTAGGCCTACCATACGCGGAACATTGCCGCGTAATCCCCGAGCCGACTCCCTGCCGCCGCGCCACACTG
>JBNMLI010000213.1:0-2738 GCA_050874765.1 Alistipes sp. | reverse complement strand
GCGCTTCATCGAGCCGCTTGCCCGCCGTCTGCGCGACCGCTACCCCGACAAGGAGGTGGTGCTCTACGACGAACGCTTCACTTCGGTGATTGCACAGCGCACAATCCGCGAAAGCGGGTTGGGGCGTATGGCTCGGCGCGACAAGGCGTTGGTCGATAAGGTGGCGGCAACGGTGATTTTGCAGTCGTATATGGATAGTCGCAAATAGAGATTTATGAAACGGACAATCCTTGTACTGTTGCTTGCACTGCTTTGCAGCACGGTGTCGGCACAAAAGCCTGCACCGAAAGAGCGTATGCGCTTCGCGAGATACGCTGCCGACAATGCCGCCGTGGTGGCAAGCGGCGTGCGCCCCGATGTGGTATTTATGGGCGACTCGATTTTCGAGTGCTGGGCAAAGTGCGACTCGCTCTTCTTTGCCGACAACAACTTTGTGCCACGCGGCATAAGCGGGCAGACATCGTCGCAGATGCTCGTTCGGTTTCGGCGCGATGTACTCGATTTGCAACCGCGTGCAGTCGTGATTCTGGCAGGCACGAACGATGTGGCACAAAACGAAGGTGCGATTGCGCTCGAAAACGTCGTGGGCAACATCGAGTCGATGTGCGAAATCGCTGCGTTGCACAAAATCAAGGCCATACTGTGTTCGGTAACTCCTGCCGTAGGCTTTCGCTGGCGGTCGGGAGTCGAAAAACCTGCCGAGAAGATTGTGGCACTGAACGCAATGATTCGCGCCCTTGCCGAAAAGCGTGGATTAACCTATATCGACCTGCACTCGGCACTCGTTGACAAGCGTGGCGGATTGCCCGCAAAGTGGAGCAGCGACGAGGTTCACCCCAACAAGGAGTGCTACCAAACGGTATTCGAGCCACTGACGCTTGCGGCAGTGCATAAGGTGTTGCACATAAAGAGCAAAAAAGAGAAGAAAAAAGACACAAAAATTAAAAATAAAGGTATGATTTATCCGATAGTTATCTACGGTGCGCCCGTATTGCGCAAGGTGTCGGAGGAGATAGACGCTTCGTATCCCGACCTCAAGAAGTTGGTCGATGATATGTTCCTGACGCTGACCGAGGCGAGCGGCGTCGGGCTGGCAGCACCGCAAATCGGCAAGAACATTCGACTTTTCATAGTCGATTGCACCCCGTGGGGCGACGAAGAGCCTACGCTTGCCGACTACAAAAAGGTGTTCGTCAATCCGCAAATCTACGAGCAGAGCGAGCAAACCGGCCTCTTCGAGGAGGGTTGCCTCTCGTTGCCGGGAATTCACGAGAACGTGCGCCGTCCCGTCGCCGTCCGTATGCGTTACTTGGACGAGAATTTCGTTGCACACGACGAGGAGTTCACGGGACTGCCTGCCCGCGTGATTCAGCACGAGTACGACCACTTGGAGGGTAAGGTCTTCACCGACCACCTCTCGCCGTTGCGTCGCAATCTGCTCAAAGGCAAGATTCTCAACCTCGCCAAAGGCAAGTACCGTTGCAATTACAAAACCAAATAGGAGGATTTCCGTCGATGACGCATCTTGAATATAAATATCTCTATGCCGTAAACTCCCCCGCCTACCTGCGTCGCTTGTCGGTCGATGAGTTGCCGCGCTATTGCGACGAGGTGCGCCAATATATCATAGAGCAGTGTGCCAAGAATCCCGGGCATCTGGGGTCGAGTCTCGGCGCGGTCGAGATTGCCGTGGCGGTGCATTATGTCTATAACACACCCTACGACAAACTGGTTTGGGACGTGGGACATCAGGCATACGCCCACAAATCATCACCTCGCGTCGCGAAGCCTTCACCACCAACCGTTGTCTGAACGGCATCAGCGGATTCCCGCGTATGGCGGAGAGCGAATACGACGCTTTCGGCGCGGGGCACGCATCAGTATCGATTTCGGCGGCACTCGGTATGGCGGACGCGGCTCTGCTCGATGGCGAAAACCGCAAGGTCGTTGCCGTCATCGGCGACGGCTCGATGACGGGCGGATTGGCTTTCGAGGGTCTGAACAATGCGGGCGCGAACAAGAATGCCGACATTCTCGTCATTCTCAACGACAACAATATGTCCATCGACAAGTCGTCGGGCGCGCTCAACCGCTATCTGTTGCGACTCTCCACATCGAAACGCTACAACCGATTGAAACAACGGCTGTGGCTGATGTTCTCGCACACGCCGCGCCTGCTCCGCATGATGCGCAAGACAAGCAATGCCATCAAGCACGGCCTGTTGCAAAACAGCAACCTGTTCGAGAGTTTCGGATTCCGCTACTTCGGTCGCGTGAACGGCCACGATGTCAAGACATTGGTGCGCACACTCTCGCAACTCAAAGATATAAAAGAACCTAAACTCCTGCACGTCATCACCAAGAAGGGACACGGCTACCGCCCTGCCGAGAGCAACCTCACGCTGTGGCACGCACCGGGTCGATTCAATCCCGAAACGGGCGAACGCATCGTATCGACGGGTACGCACCCCGACCGCTATCAAGATGTCTTCGGGCAGACGTTGCTCGATTTGGCGCGGACGGATAGGCGCGTTGTCGGCATCACGCCCGCCATGCCGACTGGGTGTTCGATGAATATAATGATGCGCGAGATGCCCGAGCGGTGCTTCGATGTCGGCATTGCCGAGGCGCACGCCGTAACATTTTCGGCAGGTATGGCGGCATCGGGCAAAGTGCCGTTCTGCAACATATACTCGTCGTTTATGCAACGTGCCTACGACGGCATTATCCACGATGTG
>JBNMLI010000212.1:0-2800 GCA_050874765.1 Alistipes sp. | reverse complement strand
GGTCGCTCATAGACCTTCGAGAAGGTGTAGCCCTCCATACCGCGCGAGAGTAGGAACGACTGCGACATACCCTTGAAATCGGCTGTGCCGTCGGCTCCTTTGTCGCCCGCTTTGTTGGCGAAGATGAATGGTTCTTCGCCCGTGTAGGCTGCCGTGGCAGGCTGTGCTTCGCCAACAGGCGAGTATCCGACCTCGCCGTCGTGCATATAGTCGCCACCCCAAATCATCAGGTCGAAGGTGTTGTAGAGCAGGTAGTGCTTGACTGCCGCATTGCCGAGGTTGAGTTTCACGGTGCCGACTTTGCCCGCCGTGCAGGCAAGAGCCGAGGTAAACTCGAAAACGTGCGCTCCGCCATCGGTGCGAACGACGGTTTTAGGAGTGTGATTGCCCGGAATAACAGCCATATAAGCATTGGCGTTGTCGGCTACGGCAAACGGCTCGGCGATGTTCACAATCGCTGCCTTGCGGTTGATGGACGATGTCATATCGTACTCGCGTGTGGCGAGATTGTACTTGTAACCGCCCACGAGCGCGTTGTCGGATACGACCTCGATAGCCTTGACCTTCTCGGCGGCATACTTGCCCGAGGTGTCGTAGATGTTGAAGCGCAGAGCCGAACCCGCTGCCGAGAATTTAAGCGTAGGTGCGGCGGTGCCGTCCCACTCTGCCGCATCGGCAACCATTGTCAGGAAGTTGCCCGCATCGAAGATGTCCTTTGCCGACTGTGTCTGACCTTGTGCGATGCAGAGCCATACGTCGGTGTTGTCGGTCGATTGCGAAGCAAACGCATTGTAGGGGTAATAGGCATAGATTGTTCCCGAGGTGGCGGTTATGCCGTCGGCTACGAAGCGACCCTCTGCCGCCAGTTCTGCCGAGGTTGAAGCCTTAACGTTGATGTCGGTGCCGACGAAGAGTCCCATGGCATCGTCTGCCGCCCACGATAGTTTGCCGTCGTCGGCACGCTCGGTGCGCGATGCGCTATCGTCGATGGTTGCGGTAAATGCGAGTGTGTTGCCGCCGTCGGGAGCGACTACGGTGTTGTCTGCCAAATCCTTGGTGCACGAGAATGCAATCAGCATTGCCGAGATTGCAATCAAACTTTTTGTTGTCGTTTTCATCTTTCTTGCAGTTGTTTTAAGGGTTAAGCAAAGTCCTCGTTTGTCCAGTCGTCGCCGATTGTCGGCAGTGTGTCGGTACCTACCGATTGTGCGAAACCGCTCTCGATGTGTATCGGGAGGGTGCGCATCTGTGGAGCAAGGTAGGTGCGCTCCGCAGAGTGAATGTTGTTCTTTTGTTTCATTTTGGTTTGGTTTGTTTTGTGGCAGACCCCGCACGGGGGTCTGCCGTTGTTAATGTTATTGGTTTATTGTTTGGTTATTTTGAAATTGTTTATCCAGAATCGGTCGGCCTTGCCGCTTTCGTTGGTGTTGCATACGACGAACGTGGTAGTGTTGTTTACATTCTCGAAGACGACCGAGTAGGGCTTGAATGTGTTGTCGGTCTTGTCGAGTTCGATGCGTTGCTCCTGCTCGCTGTCGCCCGTTTGAGCCTTGATGATAATCACGCCGTAGTCGCCGTTGTTGCTGTACTTGGCATTGATTGCAAATACCACATCGATTGCCGCGCCGTCGGTGATGCCGCTTACGGCAGTTGCGGGCAGCGTGATGCCTGCCATACATTTGCCGCTGTTGTAGGCGCGTCCGAAACGGAAGTAGCTGTCGCCGTGGATATAGAGGTAGTTGTATGCCGTATCGCTCAACCGCGCATAGCCGCGCTCCGTCCACAGGGCTTTGGCATCGGCAGAGAGTGTGCTGTCGAGCGCGTCGATGCGGAATCCAGTGCCTGCATCGCCTCCGCCTGCAACATACCAACCCGAGCGGAATGTGTCGCTCTGCAACCATGCGAGGTCGTCCTCGAAGAAGACATAGCCCGAAGGATTCTTGTCCAAATCGACGGTCGTAGCCACCACTTCGTCGCTCCACTCCGACGGCGTGTAGCGCAACGACTCCTCGTGGCCGAGTGCGCGAACTGTTACGGCAAAGTCGGTGTTGGTCGGCAGACCGCTCACGCTGAACATCGGCGTAGATGCGATGCCCGAGGCAACCTCCGTGCGGTCGTCGTTGCGCACAACGCGGTATTCGTAGCGGAAGGCGTGGTCGATTGCGGCAAACTGAACTGTCAGCGAGTTCTTGGCACAGCCGATGTTCTCTTGGAGCAACGACGGCGTGGCAAGTGCCTCGGTCAGATTCTCGATGATAGGCGTACCCTTCGAGATTTTGGTTACATCGACCTCGTCTATGAAGAAGCGGTTGGATTTGCCCATTGCCGTCAGCGCGGCGGTCGAGTACGCGCTCTTGAAGCGAATTTTGGTGTCGTGCGTCGCGTTGTAGATGATGACCGACTGCTGACTTTCTGTCCACTCATTGAACGTTTCGACAGGAATTTCCGCCTCGGTATGGTCGGCAGAGTTGATTGTTCCGCCGCCGAGTACCTCGATTTTGATGGTGTTCAGGTCTTTGGTCGCACCGTCGGCAGAGGCGAGTATAGCTGCCTTGAACGACAGTTTGACGTGTATGGTTCTGCCTTCGCGAATGCCGGTGAGTGCTGGCGATTCAGCGCAACCCGCGCATTTGCTCTTGCCGAGTTTGATGTAGCCGAGGCGCAGATAGGCAGGCGTCTCCTTGTCGGGCTGTCGCCAACCCGCATTTTCGAATATGTCGATATATTGTTGGCTCAACAGATAGACATTATCGAAGCGGGTTTCTGCTGTGTTGAGGCTCGGGTTGGCGATGTAGTCGGT
>JBNMLI010000211.1:0-2846 GCA_050874765.1 Alistipes sp. | reverse complement strand
GTTGGACTATCGGTGGTCGTGTTGGCTCGGGCTTGCAGGCCGTTACTTCGTACCACGGCTTTGGCGAGGTTGCCAACTATCCGTTCTACCTCGAAGGTCGTTTCGGTATGAGCTGGTGCAACGCTGCCGCAGAGGTTGAGGCAGACTTTACTGCTCTGGCCGCATGGCGCATCTTCGAGTTCGGCAATTTCAGCGCAGGTAACTTCTTCTCCGACTTCGGTTGCGGTGTCAATGTCGGCGGTCGCGGCAACTACTGCTATGTAGGTCCTTGCGGTCTGGCGCGTATCGGCTTCAAATTCTCGGGCGCACCCGTTTCGTTGTCGGCAGACTGGACCCCCGTATTCGGTGCAGAAATCGCATACTACGGCGGCACCAATGTATCGCAGTTCTACAAGTACGGTCTTGCCAATTTCGGCATAACCTGCACCTACAATTTCTAATCGATAGGCGAGGTTTTACAGACCGATATTCAGTCGTTGCATATCCGCAAGGGTGTGCAACGACTTTTTTTTTAATATCTCCGGCACCTATTTATAATACGCATTTGCCGCTCCGTGTCATTTTTCCGCGTAATTATTTGGTTATTAGCAATTATTTTCCGAAATTTGAGTTACTAAAAACTAACCAAATAATAAAATTATTTACTAAACCTTAAACGTTATGAAAAATTTCGGAAATTTCGGGGGGGGGAAATTATACGTTGCTCCCGAGATTTATGTTGAGCAGGTAAACTGCGACAACGGCTTTGCAGGCAGTTTTGAAAATGAATCGTACGGCGACGGCAGCGGACTGTCGTGGGACGATGAGGAGTAAGCGAATGTCGAACAAAAAAGAGAGAAAACGATGAAAAAACTATCCATTCTTCTCGGTTCGGCATTGGTGATGCTGACCGCAGGTTGCACAAAAGACGCAACAAAAGATGTCGCTCCGAGCGACAAAGTAACGGTATTCGAGATGAATATCGAGGGCGAAGCAGATGCCCGCACGGAACTTAAAGGATACGATGTCCTGTGGAGCGAGGGCGACTGCGTTGCCATCAACGGACAAAAGGCGACCGTCGCCGAAGAGTATGTCGGCACGAAGAGCGCGCGGTTCGAGGTAGCGGATGTAGGCGATGCACCCTATCGGGTAATCTACCCAGCCGAGGCTTACAACGACGACGGCACAATCACAGTATCGGAGATTCAGGAGTATGCACCCAATTCGTTTGCGCAGGGTGCCGCCGTCATGGTCGGCTACGGGGAGACGACCGCGATACGGTTGCAGAATCTCTACGGTCTTGTTAAAATCACAATCAAGAAAGAGAGCGACGAGCGCATACAAAGCGTAACGCTCCACTCCAACAACTTGGAGGCTATGACGGGAACATTCACCGTCGATTATGCCACAGCAGCGATGACACCGCTCGCAGGTATGGACTTTGTAAAGGTCGTATCGAGCGCGGGTATCGACTACAACGACGAGGGCAAGGCGGTGATTTACATAGCCGTTCCCGCAGGCACCTACGCCAAGGGCTTCACCGTGAAGGTCGCAACCGACAATGGCACGATGTCGCGCTCGGCAAACAAGAACGGAGCAACCATCGAGCGCAATACAATCTACTCGATGCCGGAACTTACCTATAAGCAAAATGAGGCAAGCGCGGTAGAGTCAATCGACACTGCCGAACAGTTGCAGGCGTTCCTCGATGCCGTGAATGCGGGCGACTACTCGGCGTACAAGGCAGGCAACGGCGAGGTGCAACTCGGTGCCGACATCGACCTCAAAGACGTAACCATTACACCGGCCACATCGTTCGACGGCATCTTCAACGGCCGCGGCTACAAATTGAAGAACTGGCAGGCCGACGGCACGGCGTTGTTTACAGCCACCACGGCGGAAGCAGTCGTCAAGAATATCATCATCGACTCGTCGTGTAAGATGGACGTATCGAACGCCGCCGCAGGCTACAAAGCATTCATCGTTGCCTCGAACCTCGGTACCGTTTCGGGTTGCAGCAACTATGCCGATATGGTCTTCGCTCCTGCCGACGACCTAGCGGCACAATATATGATTGGTGCAATCGTGGGTGTTTCCACATCGGCGACCATTACAAATTGCCACAACAAAGGCAATTTAACCATCACGCTGCAATCGATGACGGCATCGTCCTACTACTTTGGCGGTGTAGTTGGCGACACAGCACAAAAATCATCTTTGACCAAGTGTATCAACGAAGGCAACATTACCATAACCATCGACGGTACAAATGGTTGGAAAAATGTCTATCTCGGAGGTGTGTCGGGTGCATGCAACAATGCAGGAGTTCTTTCCGACTGTATAAACAAAGGTAAAGTATCGTTCTACCTCGACAAGGCCTATAAGGGTGCATACCCGAATATAGGAGGTATTACTGGCTATACGGCAAATACTGTAACCAACTGCAAGAACTATGGCGATGTAAGCATTCGCTCGAACACATATAAAAACGCAGACGATGCTCCACAAATTACCCGTCCTGCGATTGGTGGTATTGCCGGTTATATAAATGGAGATGTTACAGGTTGCGAGAATCATGGTTATATTCTGCTCAAAGGTACCGATGCAGTCCGTTTTGCAGGAACGACTTCAACGAGTGCCGGCACAGGCAATATCGGACAACCGGTAATAGGCGGTGTATGCGGTTCGTTAGGATACCCAATAGCAGGTAATGTAACAACAGCCAGCATCAAGACAATAAGCGATTGCCATAACTATGGCACAGTAGAACTTATCAACCCATCAGGTGCGACATGGGTGCCTGTCGGCGGTGTCGTAGGTCTGCCTACGGGAACCGTTAAGAATTGTACCAATGAGCGTTCGGGCGT
>JBNMLI010000210.1:0-2859 GCA_050874765.1 Alistipes sp. | reverse complement strand
GTCTTTATGTGGTTGTCGTGGCACCAAGTCATCAGATTGCGCGGTGAAGGGAAGAGTTGCTCCTTCCAAGTGTAGCCCGTCCAGCCGATGCGCTGACCATACTCGTCCTTGGCGGGATTCTCGCGGCGAATGCCCCATGTGTCGTGCCAGTCCATGTCGATAATCAGCACATCGATAGGAATATCCATACTGCGCATCTGCGCCACCAAATCGCGTAGTTCGTTGTCGGAGTATTGCCAGAAACGGCTCCACCAATAGCCGAATGCGTACTTCGGAGGCAACGGAATACGACCTGCCACGGCGACATAATCGCGCAAGGCAACGGTGTAGTCATGGCCGTAAGCAAACAGGTAAACGTCCTGCCGCTCGCCCTCGGGACGGCACTCGACCCACTCGCCCCAATGCGAAGCCGTCGGAACGAGAATGTGGCGCGCCGAATCATCTACCACCGACCAGCCGCCACGCGAAAGTATGCCGGGTTCGATAGGGTCTTTCTTATTAAGATTCCAACCGTCCGCCTTGTCGAGCGTTCGTGAGGTGCCCATCAGATTGAGCGAATCCTTGTCGCCGTAATGCCACACGACCTTTTTGCCGTTCATCGTAAATTCGGCTTTCAGATTGTCGGCAGAGAATTTGTCGCCTTTTTTGTAGGTGAGAGTAACGTCTGCGGTCTTGATTGTCAGGCGTGAGCGGCTCTCCTGTACCTTGAACGGCACGGCAGGCATTCGACGGTTTACGAATGTGAGTGTCGCACGGTTCTCGAACACTCCGTCGACACTCCACTCCATACGAATCAGGCGCGGGGTAAGCACCGTAAAGCGTGCGTTGCCTGCAACGATGGTCATCGCCTCGTCGGCTTTCGGCTCATTCTTCGCGGGTGCGGCGCATACGGTGGTTGCCGAGAGCGCGCATAGCGCAACAAACAATTCTTTAAGTAGTTTCATAAGGTTTTGTCAAGTTTTGCGTAAGGTTAGTATATCTTCTTGACTATGACGGAGAAGTTGTCGAAGCCGACAACCTCGACGCTCTGTTTCTGGTCGATGTAGGAGTCGGTCGATTTTGCTTCGTAGCACTTGCCGTTAATCTCGACCTTGCCCATGGGTGAAAGACGCGAAACGGAGATGCCGCGTGCACCGACCGCAATCTCTTTCTCGGGCAGCTGAATGCTCGTCGAATCGATTTCCTGTTTGAGCGACAGGCGTTGCCATGTCTTTGCACGCAACGACAAGATGGTTGCAATCAGCGATAGAAGCAGAACGACGGCAAGCGTTACGAGTCCCGTAGTGGTGCCGAAATCGACAAATGCAAGATAGACGGCACTGCCGTAGCAGACCAATGCCAGCACCGTGCCCACCGTAACACCGGGGAGCAACAGCAACTCCGCCACGAGGAACAGTATGCCGAGCAGGATTAGAAGAATGATATAAAACATATTCGGTTGGTTTTAAGGTTTTCGTGCTTCTATTCGGTTTTGACGACCTTGACAGAGAGTTTGTCGTCGATTGTCGCAATCGTATCGGCAACCTCGTCGGCTGTCGCCTTGTCGGCGAACTGACCGACAACGAAGATGCTGCCTGCTTTTGAAAATACGCTGCCAGCGTTGCGGGAGAGTATCGCCGATTTGATGTCGTCGGAAAGTGTTGCCGTACCCGCAATTTCTATGTTGTATTTGCCTGCGTGCTCGGCGTTCCACTTGGCGATGTCGGTTATGTACTCGCCATCGACCCACATAACGATGGCAGGGTCGCGGAAGCCGAGTCGTCGGAGATACTTCACTCCGTCGGCAGCCTCCTGTTCGGTGCGGAATCCGCCTGCGAAGTAGGCTTTCAGCCCTTTGTTGTAGGCATCGGAGTAGGATATTGGCGTAACACCGCGCCAAGCCGATATGTTCGGTGCCATGCGGAATATGCCTATGCGGATACGGTAGATGGTGCCGTGTTCGTACACCTTGGTGCGCGGAATCGGATTCTTGGCGTTGTAGAGCGACGGGCGCACGACTTTCAGCGGTTCGTACTCTATAAAGTAGCGTCTGGCAATCGCGATTTTCGGTAGCAGAAAATCCTCCTTGCGCAATTTCGTCGCAACCGTCGTAAGCGAATCTTTGGCTCGGGTGAGCGCAAGCGCGGAGGCGATTCGGGTTTCGTAATCGGTCAGGGAGCGTTTCTGATAGTAGTAGCGCGTAAGTGCATCGGACGAGTATGCGCCCGCATCGCGCCCGATGCTCTCCGCCGTCTGTTCGGTGCGTTGTTCGGCGAAGGCGAGCAAATCTTCGCGATTGCTCTTCTCCATCAGCAGGTTATAACAATAGAGTTTGTTGTCGTAAACCTGCGACCATTGCTGTGCAACGCGCTCTTCGGCACCATCGAGCCGCGAGCGGAGTTGCTCGAAGCGTGTCATAAGGCTGTCGGCAGTCTGTTCGTTGTCGGTAGCGACATACTCGCTTTGCAAGGCAGACGCGACTTTATAATTTTGCAGATAATCGGCGACGGCAGTTTGCACACTCTGTTCCGAGCGGACGGTGTTACGCAGCATCGTCAAATCCTCGCGCGCGAGATTGTCGGCAAAGAAATCGTTGAAGACAAGATTGGCAACCTGCCCTCTCGCAGCGCGTTGCGACGAGGCGGGCGCACTCGGTATCTGCTCCGTTGGGGTGGAGGCCTCTTGCACGCCGACGTGCGATTGCTCGTATTCGGCAACCGCAACGGCGGTCTTGTCGTACTGCGCCTTTGCCGCATACATCTGCTGTTCGAGCGCGACAATGCGACCGCTCAACTCCTCGCGTTCCGCTTCGTGCGAGATGTATCGCTCGCGCAGAGCCGATATTGCGCCAGCAAGCGAATCCCTGCGGACGGAAGCCTC
>JBNMLI010000209.1:0-2861 GCA_050874765.1 Alistipes sp. | reverse complement strand
GAGCAGACTGTGATATTACCGAGCAAAGCGGGTGCGCAGGCGTCATTCGAGGTCAGCACTCCGTTCGATTTCGAGATAACAAATGTTTCGTCGGGTATCTCTGCCGTGCGCGGCTCCGGCAATGCTGTACAGATTACGGCACAAACGGAGAACACGAGCAGTGAGCAGATTCTGCTCGGCAAAGTAGAGATTGCGCTTAAATCGCACTCGGCGTGCAGCATAGCTGTCGATGTGTATCAGCGTGCACCGAAGGCATCGCAGACGATAATGTACTACTACCTCGGCACCAATTTGAATGCGCACTACAAAAACAACATAGCCAAGACGCGACTTGCGCTCGACAAAAACATTCAGGGCAATGCCCGCGTACTCGTATTCTCGCAAAGCAGCGACTACGCCGCGACGCTCAAAGAGTTGCGTTACGACGCAGTGGCAGGCAAATGTATAGAGGAGGTCGTAAAAGAGTACAAGCTCTCGACGCCCTACTCTGTCGAGTCGCTTGCTTCGCAACTCGCGGATATGGTCGAGGTTGCGCCTGCCGAGAATTACGGACTTATCGTAGGCTCGCACGGCAAGGGCTGGATTCCGAAGAGCGGTTCGCGCGTCAATCGTCTGACGGCTCGCGAAAACGACTTGCGCGAAAAGATGTGGACGCCCGCGGCGGGTGCGTTGCAGACACGACACATCGGTGATGGCACAGGCAAGCAATACAATACGACGGAGGTGGCAAATGCCATAGAGAGTGCGGTCGGAAAGTTGCAATACATAATTTTCGATGCCTGCTTTATGTCAAGCATCGAATCGGTGTACGACTTGCGCAATGTGGCGAATTACATAGTGGCATCGCCGTGCGAGGTGATGGGCGCAGGATTCCCGTATGACGAGGTGTTGCCGGAGTTGTTGCTCGATAGCGGCACACGATACAACCTCGATGCGGTATGCAACAAATACGTCGCCTATTACAAGGCGAAAACCGCGCAGCAGTCGCGCTCGGCGTGCGTGGCACTTATCGATTGCTCGCAGATTGAGGCGTTGGCGACTGTCGTAAAACGAGTAAACGCGGCAGGCGCGCGGACAGTGAAATTGGACGGAGTGCAGGCCTACGAGGGCATAAACATAAATAATAATCCGACGCACATTTTCTACGATTTGGAGGATTATGCACAACAGTCGTGCACTGATACGCAGGCGATTGCAGACTTTGTGTCGCAGTTGGGCAAGACCGTAACATCGCGCTACCACACCGATAGTTTCTACTCTGTTTACAACAACAAGATGAACGCCATAAAGCACTACTCGGGCATAACGACCAGCGCGCCGATAATGCTCGATGCGACATCGCTGTACCGCGATGAGTGGCAGCAAACAGAGTGGTACAAGGCAACACACTAATCGTCCTACCCTACTATGCTCGACCACGAAATAATAGTTGCTCCCGCCACGGCGTTGGGCGGAGCGATAGCCGTAATCCGCATGAGCGGACATGGTGCGATAGAGTGTTGCGACAAGGTCTTTCGCGGGCGCAAATCGCTTGTGGAATCGGCTACCCACACTGTTCATTACGGCAAAATCGTCGATAGCGAGCGCATCGTGGACGATGTGCTGGTCGCCGTATTTCGTGCGCCCCACTCCTACACGGGCGAGGATTCGGTCGAGATATCCATACACGGCTCACGCTACATAGCATCGGAGGTTATCGGCCTGCTTTGCCGGTACGGCGCACGCCCTGCAACGGCGGGAGAGTTCTCGGCGCGGGCATTTGCGGAGGGGAAAATCGACCTCTCGCAGGCGGAGGCCATAGCCGACCTCATAGCGTCCGACTCGCGGGCGGCACATGCCATGGCATCGACGCAGATGCGCGGCGGCTATTCGGAGGCACTGCGCGGCCTGCGCGAGAAGTTGCTCGAAACTGCCACGTTGCTCGAATTGGAACTCGATTTTTCGGAGGAAGATGTCGAATTTGCCGACCGCACGCGCCTGCGCGACATACTCGGCGCGACCGACCGCGTCATAGGCGACCTAATGCGCTCGTTCGCCACGGGCAATGCCATTCGCTCTGGCATTCGTGTTGTGATTGCAGGCGAGCCGAATGTGGGCAAAAGCACCTTGCTCAACCGCTTGATTGACGACGACCGCGCCATGGTGTCCGACATAGCAGGCACCACGCGCGACACGATAGAGGAGGAGGCCGTAATCGACGGCATACGCTTCCGCTTCATAGACACGGCGGGCTTGCGTGCGACCGACGACCGATTGGAACAGATGGGCATCGACCGCACGCAGAAGGCTATCGGCTCGGCGAATATAGTGATTCGTATGGTCGAACCGAGCGCAAAGTCGGTCGAGCCGCTCGCGTTGGGCGATGAAGCACACGAGATTGTCGTTGTGAACAAGACCGACCTCTCGTCCGAGCGCAATATCGAAGGGGCAATCTATATTTCGGCTCGCGAGAACCGCGGCATTGATGAATTGCGCAACGCGCTCTGCTCGGCAGTCGATACGGCAGGCATTTATCGCGGCGATGCGGTTGTGTCGAATGCACGCCACTATGACGCGCTCTCGCGGGCACACAAAGCGATTTTGCAGGCTCTTACGGGGCTTGACAGCGGTATATCCTCCGAACTCGTCGCCGAGGAACTCCGCACCGCCACCGACGCACTTGGCGAAATCACAGGCGAAATCACCTCCGACGATATTTTGCAATCAGTATTTTCGAGGTTTTGCATAGGGAAATAGAAATTAGTAAGAACATCTTCCTTCCAATTTCTAAAATATAGGTAATGATGCCAAAAATGGCGCTTATTTGAGGTAATTATTGGGGCAAGAGATTAATGTTTCTTGCCCCTGTTTTTGGTTGCTTT
>JBNMLI010000208.1:0-2876 GCA_050874765.1 Alistipes sp. | reverse complement strand
GTGCATACCCCGTAGCGAGCATCTCTCGCGCACGGCACTGCTCGGCATCGCTGCCGTCAGGGAGGCGATGGGGTGCGCGAAAATCGACTCGGCGAAGCGTGTGGGCTTGGTGTCGGCGACATCGGTCGGCGGTATGGATTTGACCGAGCATTTCTTCGAGCAGTTTATCGAAGACGATGCGGCGGGTCGGCTGCGCGACGTCAGAATGCACGATTGCGCGGCAAGCACCGAGGCGATAGCCCGCCATTGCGGCATCGACGGCTACCGAACGACCATCAGCACCGCCTGCTCGTCGGCGGCAAATGCCATTATGGCGGGAGCAAAACTCCTGCGCCACCACATAGTCGATTATGTCGTCGCGGGAGGGTGCGATGCGTTGAGTGCGTTTACGCTCAACGGATTCAAGTCGCTGATGATTCTGGACGAGCGCGTGTGCCGCCCCTTCGATGCAACCCGCGCGGGGTTGAATCTGGGCGAGGGTGCGGGCTACCTGCTGCTCCAACGCGAGGAGGACGCCGATTCGTATTATTGTCGTCTGGCAGGTTATGCCAACTGCAACGACGCTCACCACCAAACGGCATCGTCGGCAGAGGGCGAGGGAGCCTATCGGGCGATGCGCGATGCGCTGACGATGGCAAACATCACCCCGAGCGAGGTTGCCTACATCAATGCCCACGGCACGGGTACGGGCAACAACGATGCCTCCGAGAGTGCGGCATTCATCAGATTGTTTGGCGACAACGGCGTGCCGCCGTTTAGTTCGACGAAGGGCTTTACGGGGCATACGCTGGCTGCGGCGGGAGGCATCGAGGCGGTGTTGTCGGTATTGGCAATACGGCAGGGTTGTCGCTATCCCAATCTCAACTTCGCAACACCCATACCCGAGTACGGATTGACCCCCGTGCGGGAGTACGAAGAGGGTATGGCGGTCGATAGCGTGCTGACCAACTCGTTCGGATTTGGCGGAAATTGCAGTTCGCTGCTCTTTACTCGATAGGATTATGAAGTGCAAGTGCTATATAGACAAAGTCGTCGCCGAGGCAGATGTCGTAACGGATATTAAGACGTTGATACCCGATGCGGGGGCGCGCCGTCGTATGAGCCGTGTGATAAAAATGGCGGTCGCTACGGCGGTCGAGTGTATGGAGGGCGTCGGGAATATCGACGCGTTAGATGCCATCGTAACGGCGACGGGGTGGGGCTGCCTGACCGACAGCGAACGATTCCTGCGCAATGTGATTACGGATAAGGAGCAACTGCTCAATCCTACGCCCTTCATACAATCGACATTCAATACCGTCGGCGGTCAAATTGCGCTGTTGCGCCACAACCACTGCTACAATGTAACCTATGTCAATCGCAGTCATAGTTTTGAAGATGCACTGCTCGATGCGCTGATGCGCATAGCCGATGGCGAGAGCCGTAACGTATTGGTCGGTGCGTTCGACGAGCAGACATCCTCGCAACACCGCATAATGGAGCGAATGGGGCTGTTCCGCCACCGCAACGACGGCGAGGGTGCGGTGTTTGCGCACTTGGCGGCAGAACAGAGCGCGGCGAGTGTGGCACAGATTACGAATATAGATTTCCCGCGGCGCACGCTCTCGGCGGAGGAGTGCCGAGCGACCTACGCCACCACAGACGGGGCGAGGGTGCTGTATAACGGCTATGCGAAGTACGGATTGTTCCCTACGGCATCGGCATACTGCTTTGCCGAGGCGGTAGGGCTCGTACACGGCGGAGCCTCGGAGGTTATTGTCTATAATGAGTATTTGGGTGCGACGCCCGTTGTTGTGAGTGTGAAATGTATTGGTTAATCATCATATCGGCAATCGCCGTTGCGGCGGTGGGCTTCTTGGTATGGGCTTCGGCAGATGTCGGGAGCAACATCTACGTTAAGAGCGTGTGCCGTGGCGCGTGCGATGAAAAAGTCGTGGCATTGACCTTCGACGACGGACCCGACGCAGAGATGACACCCGAGGTGCTGGCGGTATTGAAGCGATACGGCATCAGGGCTACATTTTTTTTGGTCGGCGAGAAGGTCGATAAGCACCCCGAAATCGTGCGACGGATAGTCGCCGAGGGGCATACGGTGGCAAATCACACCTACTCGCACCGCGGAGTGTTCCCGTTGCAAAACGGGCGGCGGGTGCGGCAGGAGTTGGTGCGATGCAACGAAGCAATAGCGCGCGCTACGGGGCTGACGCCGAGGCTGTTTCGTCCGCCATTCGGCGTTACGAACCCGATAATTGGCAGGGCGGTCGAGGCGTTGGGGCTGACGACGATTGGGTGGAGCATTCGCTCGCTGGATACTGTCGAGCGCAGGTCGGTGGAGCGGATATGCCGAACTGTGGAGGCGAAATTGCACAACGGAGCGATTATCCTGCTGCACGACAGGTGCGCACGCTCGGCAGAGTTGCTCGACAGAGTGATTCGCACAGCGACGGAGCGTGGTTACCGCTTTGTCGCGCTTGAAAAGATATTAAAAATAGAAGATATATATGAAAACTGCTAAACTGATAATTGCGGCACTTTTGCTGTTGTCGTGTTCTGCCGTGAACGCACAAGAAAACAGCGTGAAACAGGCGTTTGAATCGGAACTGGTTGCCAAGAATGCGCAGGTGAACTTTATCCGCTGTCGATTTACACAGACCCGTGCATTGGCGGTGCTTGCCAAGCCCGTGAAAAAGGCGGGAACGTTCTACTTCCTCGCGCCCGACAATATGTTGCTGCGCTTCGACGACGGCGATTATATAAAGATGACCCGCGAGTGGTTCGAGATGAATACGGCGGGCAAGGTCGCTGCGACCAAAGTCGCATCGAACCCGATGTTGAAAAATCTCAATTCCATTTTGTCGGCTTGCGTGGCAGGCGAT
>JBNMLI010000207.1:0-2889 GCA_050874765.1 Alistipes sp. | reverse complement strand
GACGCACGATTTTCGGCAGATGCTGCGTTATTTTATATAATATGTCTTGACCAACAGCTGACGGTCTTCCCCGAGGGGCAGACCACGGGGCGAATGATGACCAATGCGGGTCGGACGCGCAGTTTCGGAGCCGAGGCATCGGTGCGCTACGCTCCGCACCAACGCATAGAACTGGCACTTGCCTACGGCTACACAAATGCCCGTTTTGTGCGTTTTAGGAGTGGCACGAACGACTATCGGGGCAACCGCGTGCCTTACGCGCCCGAGCATACGCTCTCGGCACGGGCTACCTACACGCAACCGCTCTCGGCGCGTTGGCAGATGATTGTCAGCGCGGGTTACACGGGTGCGGGGCGCATCTGGTGGAACGAGAGCAACGACCACAGCCAACGCTTCTACTCGCTCGTGGACGGCACGGTACGCTTCCAAAGCCGTAGGTTTGCGGTGGAGTTGTGGGCAAAAAACATTTTGGGAACGCGCTACGACGTGTTCTATTTCGAGTCGATGGGCAACCGCTTTCTGCAACGCGGGCGACCACTGAGCTTCGGTATAAGGGCAAGCATAGACATTTAACAAAATTTAAGATAAGGATTATGAAAAAACTTTTATTGGCTGCACTTACCCTGATGGTTGCGGTATCGTGCATGAAAGAGGGCAAGAACTCGTCGAGTTGGTCTAACACCTACGCTGGAACGCTCACCACCGAACTCTCCGAGAACCGCGAGCAGGTCTATCGCGAGGAGAACGTGGTGGCTAAACTCGACTGCCCCGACATGTTCACCAAGGCGTTCTTCTTCGAGTTCGAGGGTGTACGGTTCGTCGAGGCGATGCCCAAACTCGCCATCACCCTCCCGCTGACCTACGAACTGCAAAAGAACGAGAATGCCGATTTGTACGACTGGGTAATCAACCAGAACGATGTCGTGCCTACAATCGGCGGCGTGCCCTACGAGGCGTACAAGATGAGCGCGGTCAAGGGACTCGTTACCAACGACAGCACCAAGATAGAGTTCTGGATGAACCTGCGCGGGGTGGAGTACCACGTTACCTACGAATGGGACCGTTCCTCGTCGGGCGAGTCGGGCGATGAGAGCAACAACACTAACGAATAACTGCTACCAACGACCATGAAAGCGGAATACAAACCATACGTCGATGCGCTGATAGATTTGGCGATTAAGGAGGACATAGGCGACGGCGACCACACCTCGCTCTGCTGCATACCCGCACAGGCTCGCGGGTGTATGCGCCTGCTCTGCAAGCAGGAGGGTGTCATTGCGGGCATCGAGGTGGCGAAGATGGTGTTGCAGCGGCTCGACCCGACCATCGAGTTCGAGCAGGTGCTGCACGACGGCGACCGCGTGAAGCCGGGCGATGTGGCGTTCTACGTTACGGGGCGCGAGCAGTCGCTCTTGCAGGCGGAGCGCATACTGCTGAACATCATGCAGCGCAGGAGCGGCGTAGCGACGCAGACTGCCGTCTATGCCGACCGCATCAAGGACCTGCACACCAAGGTGCTGGACACCCGCAAGACCACACCGGGCATGCGCGTGCTGGACAAGATGGCGGTCAAAATCGGCGGCGGCGAGAACCACCGCATGGGGCTGTTCGACATGATTCTGCTCAAAGACAACCACATCGACTTCGCGGGCGGCGTGCGCAAGGCTGTCGAGGCGGCGAAGGCATACCTTAAAGAGCATGGCAAGAACATTCCGATAGAGTGCGAGGTGCGCTCGTTGGAGGACATCGACGAGGTGTTTGCCGCGGGCGGAGTGGACCGCATAATGTTCGACAACTTCTCCCCCGAGCAGACCCGCAAGGCTGTGGAGAAGGTGGCGGGTCGGTGCGAGACCGAGTCGAGTGGCGGCATAACGCTCGACACTCTGCGCGACTATGCCATGACGGGAGTCGATTTCATCTCGGTCGGCGCGCTGACCCATCAGATTAAGTCGCTCGACATGTCGCTCAAAGCCTGCAAATAGAGGAAAAAATGCTAATTTTCAAGGAAATTTTGCCAAGATTCGCAAGAAGTCATACCGCATTGCTGGCGTGGCGTATCGTGCTGTTATACATAGTGTTGGCTCTCTGTCGCGTGGTGTTTTGGTGGTACAACTACCCCATCATCGGCGCGATTTCGCCAAGCGAATGGAACATGCTGATTATCGGAGCGTTACGCTTCGATACGGTGTCGATACTCTATGCCAACGCGCTGCTCATCGTGCTGTCGCTCGTGCCGCTGCATCTGCGCGAGAGACGGTGGTGGCAGACGATGCTGTACTATATATATGTGATTGTCAATGCGTTACTCGTAGTAGTAATCAATCTTGCGGACGCGGTCTATTTCCGCTACACCCAAAAGCGGTTCACCTCGGACGAGATATTCTTTGCCGACAACGACAACTCTGTGCAACTCGTCTTTAAGTTCTTGGGCGAGAACCTGTCGCTCTTTTTCATCGGCATCGCACTGATTGCACTGCTTGCATTGGCAGGCAGGCACAAGGCGCGTCCCGAGCCGCTGTTTGCCCACCCGATAGTCTATTATGCGGGCAGCGCGGTGGTCTTCACGCTCGCCATACTGCTCTCGATTGCGGGTATGCGCGGAGGCTTTACGCGTATGACGCGACCTATCGTCATGGCAAACGCCACACGCTACGCCGCCGACTGCAACAAGTCGAATATGGTGCTGTCCAACCCGTTCTGCATACTGCGCACCACCAATAAGCGCGGACATATTGGCTACGAACGCTATTTCGACCAACTCTCGCTCGACAAAACATACTCGCCCGTACATCGTCCCGATTCGACGATGCTCGCCACTGCGCAAAGCGGATTGTTGCGCGGGCGCAACATCATGGTGTTTGTGATGGAGAGTATGTCGGCGGAGCATTC
>JBNMLI010000206.1:0-2901 GCA_050874765.1 Alistipes sp. | reverse complement strand
GCCTTCATTATTTTACCCTTATAATGTTTATGCCGTCGCGAATCGGCAGAATCACGTTCTCCACCCTGCTGTCGCTACGGATTTTCTCGTTAAATTCGACTATCGCCTGCGTCTGCTTGTCGCCCTTTGCGACAGGCTCGACTACCTTGCCGTACCACAAAATGTTGTCCGCAAGTATGAACGACCCGCTGCGCACCGCCCCGCGCTCCATCAGCATATCGTAATAGGCGGAATACTCGCGCTTGTCGCCGTCGATGAAGACCATGTCGTAGCACTCGCCCAGCGTCGGTACCGTTTCGAGAGCCGAGCCTATGTGCAGGCGAATTTTGCTCCCGTGCTCCGAGCGCGTAAAGAACGAGCGTATCATCTCCTCCAACTCATCATCTACCTCGCAGGTGTCTATGCGCCCCTCCGCGTCCAGCCCCGCTGCCATGCAGAGTGCCGAGTAACCCGTGAATGTGCCGATTTCGAGTATGCGCTTCGGACGCAACATACGCACCATCAACTCCAACAACTTACCCTGTGTATGCCCCGAACTCATACGCGGATTCTGCACGCGCAAGTATGTTTCGCGCTCCAACTCCTGCAAAAGCGCGTCGGCGGGCGACGACATTCTGTCGGCATATTGTTCTAATGCGTCCATCTCTCTATCTGTATATAAGTGCCGAGCAGTTGCTCAAAATCTCGTTTGCCGCCTCCGTAATCTGCGTTGCCGTGATAGCCTCTATTTTGCGATAAACCTCATCGAGCGTATCCACTTCGCTGTGTATCAGCAGACTCTTGCCTATGCCGAGCATATAACCCTCGTTACCCTCGGTCGAAATCGCCATCTGTGCAATAAACTGCTTCTTCGCCATCGCCAAACGGCGCGACGAGAGCGCGGTGGTCTGCAATTTGCGTATCTCGCTGTCTATAATCTCGCGACAACGGTCGGCATTGTCGTGGTCGGAACTGAAATATATCATTGCCATACCGCTGTCGCAGTAGGGCGTGTAACCCGCTTCTATGTTGTACGACAAACCGTGCTTCTCGCGCACGCTCACGTTGAGTATCGAGTTGGCGCAAGGTCCGCCCAATATGTTGATGAGCAACGACAACGGCAACCTCCGCTCGTCGCGAATGCCGTAGGCGCGGTTGCCTATGATGCAGTGCGCCTGATGAGTGTGCTTGTTGATGCTTTTGTCGAACTGCCCGCATGGCGACGGCTCGGCGCGTCGGTAGTTGCGCACGGTTGCCCGCTGACCCGCAAAATAGCGCGTCGCTATCTCCTCGATGCGCTTTGCCGAAATGTTGCCTATCGAGGCAAATACCATCTGGTCGGTCGTGTGGGTGCGCTCCGTGAAGCGGTGAATCGCCGCACTGTCGTGGCGTTCCACGTCGCGCTTGGCTCCCAAAATGTTGTGCCCCAACTCCGAACCCTCGAACAGCATATCCTCGAACGTGTCGTAAATCATATCCATCGGCGAATCCTTGTAGGTGTTGATTTCATCGACGATGACCTCGCGCTCCTTGTTCAACTCCTTGTCGGGAAATGTCGAGTGGAACACCACGTCCGAGAGCAACTCTGCCGCCTTGCCGAAGTCGTTGCGCAACACCGTAGCGTGTATTGTCGTGTCCTCCTTCGTGGTGTAGGCGTTGAGTTCGCCGCCCAGATTCTCCAAACGGCAATTTACCTGATACGCCTTGCGATGCTCCGTACCCTTGAAAAATCCGTGTTCGGTGAAGTGTGCTAATCCGTGTTCGTCTGCCGCCTCGTCGCGACTGCCCGCATTTACCATGACGGCACATCGCGCAACACTGCTGCGCACCTGTCGGTGTATGCAGCGTATTCCGTTAGGCAATGTATATGTATGAAACTCCTCTGTCATCTCTTGAAATATGGTTTCAAAAATTGTCCCGTATAACTCTCCTTGCACTTGGCAACCTCGCGCGGAGTGCCTTGGCAAACCACCTCGCCACCCTTGTCGCCAGCCTCTGCGCCTAAATCAATGACGTAGTCGGCGCACTTTATTACGTCCATATTATGCTCCACGACCACAATCGTATGACCGTTCTCGATGAGCGCGGCAAATGCTGCCAGCAGTTTGTTTATGTCGTGAAAATGCAGACCCGTCGTCGGCTCGTCGAATATGAACATTATGTTGCGCGAACTGTTCTCCTTCGAGAGAAACGAAGCCAACTTTACGCGCTGGCTCTCGCCACCCGAGAGCGTCGAGGAGGATTGCCCGAGTTTGACATAACCCAAGCCGACCCTTTGCAGCGGCAACAACCTATCGACTATTCTGCGACAAGTGGCATTGCCTTCGTCCGCCCCGAAAAAGTCTATCGCCTCGTCGATGCTCATATCCAGCACATCGCAAATATCCTTGCCGCGATACTTGACCTCCAACACCTCGTCTTTGAAACGTTTTCCGCCGCAAGCCTCGCAGACGAGTTCTATGTCTGCCATAAACTGCATACCTACCTTTATCACGCCATCGCCCTGACACTCCTCGCATCTGCCGCCCGCAACGTTGAACGAGAAACTTCCCGCCCCGATGCCGTTGTGCATCGCGTAGGGCTGTTCGGCAAAGAGCTTGCGAATCTCGTCGTATGCCTTTATGTAGGTTACGGGATTCGACCGCGACGACTTGCCTATCGGGTTCTGGTCCACGATTTCGACACTGCCTATCATCGACACATCGCCCTCCAATCCGTCGAAATCACCCGGACGGTCGCCCGTGTCTGCCAACAGACGGTGCAACGCGGGATAGAGTATCCCCTTCACGAGCGACGACTTGCCAGAGCCGCTCACGCCCGTAATGCACGTCAGCACCCCGAGCGGAATGCGCACCGTGATGTTTTTCAGATTGTTCTCGCGCGCATCTTTTATCACTATCGAGTTGCTCCACCCTCGCGGAG
>JBNMLI010000205.1:0-2944 GCA_050874765.1 Alistipes sp. | reverse complement strand
GCTCAATCCCTTGGAATACTCCGTCCACGGACCTATCTGCATTATGGTTTTCGAGTGGCGTGTCGAAGCATCGTCGCTCGTGCAGTCGTCGGCGAGCGAGCGCATACGGATTTGGTAAATATCCTTATAGTATTTGGTGTTGCGCACGACCACGCCCTTGATATTGCCCGAGCCTTCGGGAATCATACGCGATGCGCGGTTGATAAATGTGTGGAATGTGTAGAGTTGCGCGATGTTGCCGTTGCGGTCGCGCAGCAGTTGTACATACTCGTTGTTGCGCTCGCTGAACGGCAGCGACGGCGCGATGTCGTAGGTGCCGTAGTCGGCATTGAGCGTTGTTTCGTTTATATTGAGGTATGTTCCGTAAGGCAGGACATATTCCACGTCTTCCAACTCGACAAGGCAATGCTCGTAGTCGCTCAACTTCGACGCGTCGGCTACGCGAATCGGAGTGGCAGGGTAGCCCTCCTCGCTCTTCATCACCATCGTTCGCGAGAAGTCGGCGAACACAGGCGAGTGCGTTTCGCTGTCGATAATCGCCTTCTGCCCGAGCATGTGAATCGTCAGGCGCGCATCGAGCGGGTAGTCGTTCGAATCGTCGTCCTCGAATTCGATGCAGATGCCCTTGTTGCTCTCGTCCTGAACATACATTCGTGCCGCAGGGAAGTTGCCGCAGGTGCAGTCGCTGACAACCGAGCCGACGATATAGACATTGTCCGTTATTGCGCCACCGCCCGCTATCATCAAATCCTGCAATTCGGCGACGGTAACCCGCCGTGCCGAATCGAATGTTTCGGAAGGTTTGACCTGCTTGATGGTGAGCGGGTGCTTGATGTTCGTGCCTATGGCGGTAAAGGTTACCGTGGCGAAGCGGTCGCTCGGCGTGTCCGACTTGGCGACATCGAAAACCTGATAGTCGTCGGTGTGTTCCGCAAGGGTCAGCCACGGCGCGTCGCCGGGCATATCGACCGTCCAGTCGATGTTGGCACTGACCTTGATTTTGAAACTCTCGCCCAGCGACGAAACGACCTTCGTGTCGGACGAGTAGAGCACCTTCATCTCGGGTGCGCCGCCCGTCTGGTTGAATGTGATTGTTGCGCGCACCTTGCCACCTGCAACAACGTGCAGGTCGCATGTACGCGGATAGGCAGAGCCGTTTTCGCTCACCTTGACCGAGAAACGCGCATCGTCGGTGCCTCGCTTCGGGTAGGCATCAATCCACTCCCAATCCTCCTCGTAGGTCGGCAGCAGTTGCCACTCGCCCACATCGGAGTACATCACGAATGCCTGTATGCCACCCTTGTCGGTGTAGTTGATTTCGTATAAATCGTCGGCAATCACGACCGAATTGCCCTCGGTTCGGCTCTTTTCACAACCTGCCGAACCGATGAGCAACGCGGCAACAAATGCTCCGAACAATATCGTCTTATTAAGAATTGTTTTCATCTTTTCGCTATCCGTTTAATCTATTTTACACCCATTTCGACAGCACGCTTGCTCCACCAGACGGGGGTCTTCATATCGTCGTCGCCGTTGTAGAGGGTGTGCATACGCTCGACCTGCGCTCGGTAGTTGGCTATGTTCACGCTTGCCGTGTTGTCGGGATATTGGAAACGTGTCGGCAGGATATGGTCGTTGGAGGTAGCCTTGCCTATGACAAGTGCAGGATAACCCGTGCGACGATATTCGTGCCAAGCCTCGTAGCCCGTCCAAAAGAGTGCGACATACTTCTGATTGAGAATCTGCTCCAAAGTGTTGTTGTAAGGCACTTTGGCAAGGAAATTGGAGATGGTCTTGTCGGTGATGACCGTCTTGTTGGTGTCGATGCTGTTCCAGAAACGTATGGACGCCGTAACCGCCTCGCGGTAGAGAGCCTCGGCAGCAATGTCGCCACCCGCAATCCAGCCGCGTTTGGCGGATTCGGCGTAGATGAACAGCACCTCGTCGTACTTCATAAACGAATAGGTCGAAGCGAACGAGCCGAGATTGGCGCGGTTGAGCATCGCTATGCCGCTCGATTCGGTTTCTTGTACGGGCTGACCGCTCTCGCGACCTTTCCAGCTCTCGCCGCCCTGCACAAAGTAGATTGATATGCGCGGGTCGCCGACCGACGACATCATATTGATGATGGTCGAACATATTTTGCGCGACGATGTGAAAGTGGTCGAGGCATACGACCCAAAGTAGTTTACGAACGGCTCGACCTCGTCGTAGTAGAGCGTGGCATTGTCCTCGTTGGCTGCAAATACGGGGTACTTGGTCGGATTAGCAAAGACCTTGGCGATTTTTTCGCTCACACCCAACTCCGCATCGCGATTGCTCAACCGCATCAGCAGGCGGAGGTATAGAGAGTTGGTGAACTTCTGCCACTTCGCGATGTCGCCCTTGTAGAGCAGGTCCTTCGACGAGGTGATGGCTTGTGCGGGGTCGTAGAGCGTGTTGGCTCGCTCCGACGAAGCGAGCAGACCCTCGTAAACAGTGCGCTGCGTGTCGAATACGGGTTGGTTATTGTGCTTGCCGTTGATGTTGCCGAAGGCCTCGGTATAAGGAATGTCGCCGAAACAGTCGGTCAGATTGGACAGATTCAGAGCCTTTAAGGTGATTGCTATCGCTTCGCAGTTGTTGTCGCCCGCCTTTACAGCCAGACGCTCCATCTCGTCGGCGTTGGAGGCACACTTGGAAAACTCTTTCCACGACGAGGCGGTCGCCGTGTTGGGAATGACGAAGCGGTGGTAGGAGTTGTTGCTTGTACCCGAAACGGTGTATTGTATCAACTCGCCGTTGAGCGACCATGTGCGATAGACCATCGCGTCGGCGGTGTTGGCAAGCAGTGCCTGCAACATATTTATAGGCGATATGTTGCCGTATTCCGGCTCGTTGTGGTTGGTATTGTACTCATCGAAACCGGTAGTACACTGTGTCGATGCCGCGGCAACGACTGCCG
>JBNMLI010000204.1:0-2955 GCA_050874765.1 Alistipes sp. | reverse complement strand
GTCCTGCGCAACGAGCCGTTCCCGCGCGTGCAATCGACGCGGCAACTCATTCGCGACGGCTCGCAATACTTCGGTCCCTACGGCTCGGTGGCGGCACAGCACGCCGTGTTGGAATTTATCCGCGAGGTGTTGCCGCTGCGCACCTGCCGTCTGAATCTGGCGAGCGATATGATTGCCCGCGGCAAATACTCCACCTGCCTGCAATACCACATAGGCAACTGCAAAGCCCCCTGCATCGGGGCGCAGAGCGAGGCTGACTATGCCGCGTTCGTCGATATGGCGGTGGCGGTGTTGAAGGGCGATTTGCGCCCCGCCAAAGCCTATTTGGAGGGCGAGATGACCCGCGCTGCCGCTGACCTGCGTTTCGAGGCGGCACAGCGATTCAAGGCGCGTTTGGAAGCGTTGGAGAAGTATCGCGGTCGGTCGGTCATCGTCAGTGCCAACATCGTCGATACCGATGTCTTCTCGCTGCTTGCGGACGAGGACGGCGACGATGCCTACTGCAACTTTATCCGCGTGCGCAACGGCTCGATTGTCGCCATACAGACGGTACGCATCAGCGAGGGCATCGATGCCGACGCGCGCTCGATGCTGACGCTCGGTATGCAGCACGTTGTCGAGAATATCGCTGGCGAACTCGCGGGCGAGGTGATTGTACCGTTTCTGCCCCACGAAGAGTTCTTCCCGAAGGCGCGTTTCGTAGTGCCTAAACGCGGCGACCGCAAGGCACTGCTCGACTTCTCGGAGCGCAGCGCACGCACATTCCGTGCCGAGCAACTCAAAAACCTCGAAATCAAGAACCCCGAACGCCATACCGAGCGCATCATGGAGGCTATGCGGCGCGAATTGCAACTCGACCGCCAGCCGCGCCATATCGAGTGCTTCGACAACTCCAACCTGCAAGGCTCGTCGCCCGTTGCCTCGTGTGTGGTCTTCCGCGACGGCAAACCCTCGCGCAAGGAGTACCGCCACTTCAACATAAAAACCGTGGTCGGCTCGGACGACTATGCCTCGATGCGCGAGGTGGTCTTCCGCCGCTATACGCGTCTTGTGGCAGAGGGGGCGGAGTTGCCCGACCTGATTATCGCCGATGGCGGCAAAGGTCAGATGAGTGCTATTCACGAAGTGCTCGTGCAACTTAACCTCGAAATACCGATTGCGGGTCTTGCCAAGGACAACCACCACCGCACCTCCGAACTACTGTGCGGCTATCCGCCCGTGTCGATTGGACTGCGCCCGACATCGTCGCTCTTCCACCTCTTCTCGCATATTCAGGAGGAGGTTCACCGCTTTGCCATCACCTTCCACCGCCAGAAGCGTAGCAACGCCTTTCTGCATAGCGAGTTGGAGGGTATCGACGGCATCGGCGAAAAGAGCGTGAACGCACTGTTGCGCCGCTTCCGCACGATGTCGAAAATCAGGGCGGCAAGCGTCGAGCAGATTGCCGAGGCCGTCGGTCGCTCGCGTGCCGAGAAAATCGTCGGTGCATTGCACAGTACCGAATCAACCACCGCCACGAAAGAGGCAGAGCCGACCGACGCGGCGACAGAAGAAACGAAATAAAAGAATCGAAACAATGGATATATTGCAAAACGAAAGGGGACTCGACTACACCTCGCTAATGAGCCGACGCATACGGCGTATTTTGTTAATTTGTAATAGTTACGACAGCTACACGCTCGAAGAGGACGGTCGCATCGAGGCACAGATTACCCACGAGTATTCCGAACTCAATTTGAGCAACCCGCCGTCGATAAAGCAGGTCGAATCGACCAAAGACGCCCTTGCATTAGGCGACGAACTCTCGGGCTTCGACCTCGTCATAACAATGTACAACGTCGGCGAAATCGACGTGTTCACCTTCTCGAAGATGATGAAGGAGCGTTGTCCGCAAACGCCTGTGGTGCTGCTGACCAACTTCTCGAAGGAGATTCTGCGCAAGACCGCCGAGAGCGACACCTCGTCGCTCGACTATGTCTTCTGCTGGAACAACTCCGCCGACCTCATCATCGCCATCGTCAAGTTGTTGGAGGACAGAATGAATGCCGACCACGACGTGTTGGAGGTCGGCGTGCAGACCATCTTGCTGGTCGAGGATTCGGTGCGCTACTACTCGACCTACCTGCCGGCAATCTATAAACTCGTCCTGCAACAAAACCGCGAGTCGGTGCGCGACGCGCTGAACGAGCAGCAGCAGATTATGCGCAAACGCGCCCGCCCGAAAATCCTGATGGCAACCAACTATACCGATGCCGTCGCGCTCTACGAGCGATACAAGGGCAATATGCTCGGCGTAATCTCCGATGTCGGCTTCGTAATTCACAAGGGCGACAACCCGAAGGACGAGAAACTCGATGCGGGTATCGACCTCTGCAACCTCATTCGGCGCGACAACCCGACGATGCCGTTCCTCATGCAGTCGTCGCAGGAGAGTATGCGCGCCGTGGCGCAGCGTCTGGGCGTGGGATTCATTGTCAAGAACTCCAAGACGCTGATTCACGAACTGGGCGAATACATCGGTCGCGAATTTGCCTTCGGCGACTTCGTGCTGACCGACCCCGACACGGGCGACGAGATTGCCCGCGCCAAGGATTTGTACGGCTTGGAGCGCGTTATGCACACGATTTCGGAGAGCGTGCTGTGCAACGTGGCACGCCACAACTACCTCTCCAAGTGGCTCTTCTCGCGCGGTATATTCTCGCTCGGCAATCTGTTCCGCTCGCTCTCGGTCGAGTCGTTCAAGAGCATCGACGATATGCGGCGATTCGTTACCGACAGCATTCGCGACTACCGCATCAAGCAGGGCTTGGGTGTGGTCGCCAAATTCTCGGCAGACACCTACAACGACACGATTTGGTTTGCTCGGCTTGGCAACGGCTCGCTCGGTGGCAAGGCGCGCGGTCTGGCATTTATGAACCACATACTGCAAAAGTATAACCTCTACAACGAGTGGCC
>JBNMLI010000203.1:0-2973 GCA_050874765.1 Alistipes sp. | reverse complement strand
TGAGCGGTATGTGGCACAGACGCTTGCCGAGATGTTCGATATGTCGAAGCCGTTTGTGCAGTGCGACGATGACGAAGGGTGCCGTAATTGCGAATTTTCGGCTATTTGCGCCCGAACATCGCAATCGAATCAGAATCAGTAGGGTAGCGACACCTTGAAATAGGCTGCACCGCTCGCTGCGGCAGCCTGCAAACCTATCTCCGAATCTTCAAAAATCAGTGTTTCGGCGGGCGTTACGCCCTCGATTTGCATCGCTTTCCAAAAGGCATCGGGTGCAGGTTTCGAGCGTGCCACATCGTCCGATGTGAGTATGCCGTCGATGCCCGATTCGATGCCGAGGTAGTGCATGGCGTTGCGCACGTTGGCGGGGTGCCCCGTCGATACGACCCACGCCCGACCGCCGTTGCGACGGAACGACTGCACGAAATTCCACAGTGGCTCGTTGAGCGTAACCATATCGAAATGGGTGGGATAGATTTCTATCTTGCGTTGTCTGATGCGCCGCGCCTGCGTCGCGTCGCTGATGCCCTTGTCGCGCAGAAATTCGGGGCAACGCATACCGAAGTATTTTTGGCGGTACTCCTGTTCGGTGAGCGGAATGCCCTCCTCGCGCAGGGCTTCGACGTAGGAAACGGTGTTGGCACGGGCGGTGTTGGCGAGCGTGCCGTCGAAATCGAGCAGTATGAGTTTGATTTGCATTGTGTTCGGCGTTGTGTTTAATCGAATGACTGCATACCCGATTGGGCGATGCGTATGATGCGCTGGTACTCGTCGGGCGTAAGCTCCATAAAGAAATAGTGGATAGGGTCCACTCGCATACCCTCGTAGCGCACCTCGTAGTGGAGATGGGGCGAGAGCGACAGACCCGAGTTGCCCGATATGGCGATGATGTCGCCGCGATTGACGTGCATACCCTTCTTCATCTTGGTGCTTCCCAAGTGGCTGTACGAGGTGGTGTAGCCGTTGCCGTGGTTGATGACGACGGTCAGTCCCGACGTGGAGTGCCGCCCCGAAACTTCGCTCACAACTCCGTCGGCGGTGGCGAATATGCGCGAGCCTTCGGGTATGGTGAAATCGACGCCCTGATGCGAGTGCAACGTGCGGTAGAACGGGTGCATAAGCGTGCCGTAGGAGGCAGTGAGCAGAGTGAGTTGGTGATTGTTCACGGGCTGAATGGCGGGAATGTTGTCGCGCTCCTCGCCAAGACTGTCCAACTTGTTGCGAATCAGTGCGTAGGTCGAATCCAATTCGCACAAGCGCGCTTCGAGCCGCTCGGTGGCGTTGGTTACCTCGCGCGTCATTTTGCGTTTCGACTTGGCAAGCAGTCGCTCGTGCAACTCCAACCGTTGCTGTTCGTACTCGGAGTTGAAGTCGTAAGGCTCCGATTTGAAGAGTATGCCGAAGATGTTGCGGTCGCGTGCAATCACGTTGTCGAGTACGGTGTTGAGCGTGTCGTATTGCCCCTCCAATCGCTCGTACTCCTCGCGCAGGCGGTCGGTCGAGTGGCGCAGGGCATACTCGGCAGGCGTGTCGAAGAGCAGCGAGAATACCATATAATATACTATCGCCGCGCCCAACCACGTCAGCACCTTCACAAGCAACCGCGAGAGGTTTTGTTTGATTGTCCGTTCGCCCTTCGGCTCTATGTCGTTATGCGTTGTTGCCATTGCGTTATTCCACTTCGAGGTCGGCATTGTACTTCACATTCTCCATGAGTTTGCGGTACTCCTCGCTCGACATATTCTTGTTGAAATAGTTGATTGGGTTCACGTTGTGTCCCATATATATCACCTCGTAGTGCAGGTGAGGTCCCGTCGAACCGCCCGTCGAGCCTACGCGCCCGATGAGTTGCCCGCGCACGACCTTCTCGCCCTGCCGAACCAATATCTGGCTCAAATGGGCGTAGCGTGTTTTGTAGCCGAATTCGTGGTCGAGCAGAATCTGACTGCCGTAGCCGCGCCGTGCCTTGCTGTTGTTCTCCGCCTTCTCGACCACGGCATCGCCCGTGGCATAGACGGGAGTGCCTGCCTTGCTCGACAAATCGACGCCCTTGTGCATCTTGCGCGTGTGGTAAATCGGGTGAATGGAGCGCAGACCGAATGCGTAGAAGGCTTTGAGTGCCGAACGGTCGATAGGCCAGATGGCGGGAATGGCGAGCGACATACGCTCCTCGTTCTTGGCAAGCATCTGCAAACGGTCGAGCGACTGCGACTCTATGTAGGTGCCGTATGCCAGAGCGTCGAGTTGCCTCCACGTTGCCGTCATCACTGCGGCATACTTGTCGTTCTGCAATGCGGCATATCGGTCGTCGGCATAGTATGGCTCGTCCGTTTCGCCTGCCGACGGGTCTTCGAGCGAGAAGAGCGCGCGATAGACATAACGGTCGCGGTGGCGTATCTCGTCGAGTCGGCTTTGCAGCGTGCGTATGCGGTCCTGCAAGATGTTGTATTTGATGACCAATTCGCGATTGGCGTTGTCGATGCTGTACATCTTCGGCGTATAGACGACATACGAAAATACGATGTTGATGAGCGAGATTATGATGAATCCGAGCAGCACCTTGCGCAGCAGAGTGTAGGTACGGTTGCCGACGGGTGGCAGATTGCTCTGCTCCTCTGCGCATTCGGTCGGGGTGTTGCCTTTGCTGTCGGTCATAAAAAACTTTCTTTTATATAGGTGCAAAATTAGTGTAAATTTTATACTTTTGCAACCGATAAGAAACTATCGGAATAATAATCGAATTTTAATATATGGAATCCAACAAAGTACGCAAAGCGTTTTTGGACTTTTTCGAGAGCAAGGGACACACGGTCGTTCCGTCGGCTCCGATGGTCGTGAAGAACGACCCGACACTGATGTTTACCAATGCAGGTATGAACCAATTCAAGGATATTTTCCTCGGCAATGCGCCGCGAAAATACCCTCGTGCAACCGATACACAGAAGTGTTTGCGCGTGTCGGGCAAGCATAACG
>JBNMLI010000202.1:0-3066 GCA_050874765.1 Alistipes sp. | reverse complement strand
AGCGCGTCGTGGCGAATACCCGCGTTATTGACCAGCACCGCTATATACTCGTCGTGGCGCGACTGCCACGCACCGAGTGCCGCGTTCACCGCGTCGGCGTTGCAGACATCAAAGGGGAGCAACTCCGCCTTGCCGCCCGCCTCGACAATCTCCGCGAGCGTCTTCCGCGCCGCCTCCTCGTTCGATGCGTAGTTGATTATAACGGAGTAGCCCAGCTTTGCCAACTTGATGGCTATCGCCCGACCGATTCCGCGGCTTGCGCCCGTTATAAGTGCATACTTGGTTGCTTCCATCTTTGGAGTACTACTTTTTTAACAATTCCATAATCGCCTCAATCTCCTTGTATTTAGGCGTATCCTCGACAAACACGGGGACAATGGCGCGTATTTGGTCATACATCGCGCGCGTTGCGGGAGCCAGACGGTCGGCAATTTTCAGACAATCGACCGCCTGCACCAGTGCCATCATGTGAATCGCCATCACCTGATAGCCGTTCTCTATAACGCGCCGACAGATGAGTGCCGAATTGGTACCCATCGACACGATGTCCTGATTGTCGTTGTTGTTCGGAATCGAGTGTACATACATCGGGTTGGAGAGCGTCTGACACTCCGCCGTAGTCGAGGTCGCCGTAAACTGCGACGCTTGCAAACCGTAGTTCAACCCAAGCACGCCGAGATTGACGAACGGAGGCAGAATCCCGTTTATGCGGTCGTGGAACAAGTAGTTCATCTGACGCTCGGCGAGCATCGTCATCTTGGTTACCGCTATTTTCAGTTTGTCCATCTCGAACGACACATAGTCGCCGTGGAAATTGCCGCCATGCAGTACCGTCTTGTTTGCGGCATCGACAATCGGGTTGTCGTCCGCCGAATTGATTTCATCGACCAGCACCCGCTCGGCATTGGTCAGTTCATCATACACTGGACCGAGTATCTGCGGGATACAGCGCAACGAATAGTAGGGCTGCACCTTGTGTTCGAATGTGCGTTCCTCGCTTCTGTGGTACAACTCCGCCTCACGACTGCGCAACATCTTGCTGCCCGTCGCCAAACAGCGCATCTGCGCCGCAACAAATTGTTGTCCCGCGTGGTGCTTGACGCCGTTGAGTACCTCCGACATCAAATCGTCATACGACGAGGCTATCTCGTTCATCAACACCGATGCCTTCAACGACCAATCGAACAACTGTTTGGCACGCACGAGGTTTACCAGACCGATACCCGTCATAACCGCCGTACCGTTGGTTACAGCCAAGCCTTCGCGGACATACATTTTAAGCGGTTCGATGCCCAATTCGGCAAGCACGCCCGCCGCATCGCGACGCGCTCCTTTATAAAAGACTTCGCCCTCACCGATAAGAGCGAGAGCGATATGTGCCAACTGCACCAAATCGCCGCTTGCACCGACACTGCCGTGCTGCGGGACAACGGGATAGATGCCCTTGTTCAGGAACTCCACGAGCAGATTGCAGGTCTGAATGTTCACTCCCGAGTGCGCCTGCGTGAAGGTCATCAGCCGCGCCAGCATCGCCGCACGCACGCACTCCACGGGCAGCGGCTCGCCCGCACCCGTGGAGTGGCTGCGGATAATGTTGTACTGCAACTCTTTCAGATGGTCGTCGCCGATGCGCCATTGCGCCATCGGACCGAAACCCGTGTTGATGCCGTAGATAACCTTATCGCCGGCAAATGCTTCGAGGAATTCGTAGCAATCGTCAATGCTCTTGCGCACCTCCGCCGACAGACCAATCTCCTCGTGCGAGAAGACTATATCCCGTATTTGATTTAAGTTTAACTCTGCGCCTATTACCATTTCACACTTTTTTTCGCTTTTCGCTATAATTCTATTTGTTTGCGCAACGCTCTGTTGGAAATAATCTTATAGACCGAATTAGCCCAGAAGTTGCGCAGCGAGAATCCGCCTGCCCGCCCGCTCGTCGTGGTATCGAATAAGACAGTCCTTGTTTTAATATCGAAACAGACCACATCGTAATATGCCGTATCGTGCGCCTTATCGAGCAACCACGCAATAAACACCAAGCCGATGCCCTCTTTATGCGGTAATTGATAAGCACGAATCATATCCCCCACCGGATACATCTGCGGTTTGCCAGTGCTGCACATCGCGTACTGCCAGTTAATCGACCCGACCAATCGGTCTGTCGGATAGGTATATACGACACACTGCTTCTGCAACAATCCGGAACAATTGTATTTCTCGGGCTGCGATACGAAGAGTGCGTTTATCGCCACAAAAGCATTTGCAAACTGCTCGGCACTCTCCTTTGCTCCGTAAATCTGCACTTTCGAGAAATCGACGCCATACACGATGACCTCGCCCTCGGGTATATATTGCGCAGCATCGGCATCGCCCGATACCTCTATGTGCCGACGCTCCGGCTCTTGTCCGTTCGCAATGCCGTGAGCACCAAACAACAGTGCCAAAATACCAACAACAATCAGTCGTTTCATATCGTTTTACAAATAAAAGTATTCCATTTCGCTAATTTCGTACAAAGTTAGTAAAATTATCCGAAATGCCACTTATCGGACATAAATTAAGGGTCGGCAATCTCTTGCCGACCCTTAAAATATAACGTTCAACGGGTTATTTTTTGAGCAGACCCGCCAAGTGGCCCGTCGAAAAGGCTATTTGCAGGTTGTAACCGCCCGTATTTGCGTCCAAGTCGAGTACCTCGCCCGCGAAGTAGAGACCCTTGACTTTGAGCGACTCCATCGTGTAGGCGTTCACCTCGTCGCACGCGACACCGCCCGCCGTAACCACGGCATACTCAAACGGCGCGTAGTCCGAAATCGGGAATACCCAACCTTTCAACACCTTGACGAGTCGGTCCAACTCCTTATCCGACACCTTGCTGATATAGATTTTCGAATGTACGTCCAACTCCTTGCAGATAGGCACCACCAGCGGTTTCGGCACCAGACGGCGCACCAACTCGGCAAAGAAATCCTCGGGTTGCATCTCGGCAATCTCGCGCCCGATACGGTCGTGCAGCATCTGCTCCGTGAGGGCAGGTTTGAGGTCGATTGACAACTTCACCTT
>JBNMLI010000201.1:0-3135 GCA_050874765.1 Alistipes sp. | reverse complement strand
GCCAAATGCTCTGCCGCGACTGCAACCGCCGCAAAAGCGACCGATAACCGCCATCAGGCGTGTCATACATTCGCGCTACTCCTGCACCGCGTTGCGTTTGGTGCGGCGGTGCGACTTGGCGGGTTTGGTGGCTTTCGCAGGTTTGGCGGACTTCGCCTTCGGTTGCATCGAGCGCATATACTTTGCCTTGCCGAGGTTGAAGCCCATGCCGAAATAGAGGTTCATGGATTTGGCGAACTTCGGCACGGGTGCATTGCCGTACTTTGCAAAGTTGCAGTCGATATAGTCGGCACCGACGAAGAGGTTGAAGCCTGTCGGGTGGACGTTCAGTGCGAAACCGAATATGCCTGCCTTGTTGTGGTTGAGGAAGGTGTGGCTGAATGTGGTCGAGAAACTGCGTCCGAGGCGGAAATTGACCGATGCCGTCAGTTCGGTGTATGACATCGCATTGCAGAACTGCGTGTGCGAGAGCAAGCCAAAGGCGATGTGGTTGTTCAATATGTTGTACTCCACACCGAGGTTCAGCGCGCAGTTCAGTCGCGTCGTGTAGCCACCCGACGGCTCGGTAAGCACCGCGTCGAAATCGCTATCGACCTTGATTTTGCTGCTCTTGTCGAAGTCGGTACCCGTGTACGACAACTTGCCGTCGATAGAGGCGTTGGCGGTCGTCCGTTTGCTCCAACAGATGAAGCCGAGGTCGGTCAGCGCGCCCGACACCTTCAAGCGGTCGTCGAGCAGGCGCACCTCCGCACCCAAATCGACTGCCACGCCACCGCTGCGCAGATTCTTCAACATATTGCCCGCATCGGTTTCGAGCAGTGCGTCCCTGATGTTGTCGCTCGTGATTTTTGTCCCCGCCACATAGTTGTGCTTGACGAATATGCCGTTGGCGCGTGCTGTGCCGGCAATCTCGGCGCGCACCGCGTTGTCGGTTACGTCGGCATACATCTGTGTCATATCGATTTGCGCCTGCCCCAGACCGATTAGCCCTTTCACGCGGAAGCCGAATGTGGCGAACTCCTTAATCGGAATCGCCGCACCGAGATAGATTTCCGTATAAGCCGACACCCCGACCGCCGCACCGCGCAGTTCGTAACGCTCGTTGCCGAGCGTTTTCAGTGCCCTGAACACATCTTTGCCGAGCGAGAGTTCCGCCTGCGTGCGCAGGTTGATGCCGAAATTCCAGAACATACGCTTCGTATGCCAGCCCGCACCGATAATGTTCACCGTTTCGTTGGTGTGGAACTTGTTGGTTTCGGGCATCTTGCGCAGAAAGTCGTTTGCCGAAACGCTCTTGTGCAGGAACGTAACGACCTCGCCGTTGCGCTTGTAGAGCATATTGTCCACCGACAGGAAGTTGCTGTTTACCGACACGCCGATGCCGCTCATCACGGGTAGGGCGATATAGCCTCGCGTAGGGGCGAGTGCGGGGTTCATATCGGTACGGAAGTAGGAACCCTCCATAAAATATGCCGTTTTCAGTTGTGCCGAAGCCTCGGTAGCGATGCAGGCAAGCACGACGGCAAGTATGACAAAAAATCTCTTCATGGTCGCAATTCGTTAAAGGTCATCAGGATTGGCGGTGATGCCGCCGTCTATTTTGAGTTGCAGTGTAGCCGACAGCGTCTGATTTTTGTTCAGTGCCACATCGCTCGCACTGCCCTCGGGCGACGAGGCGGTCAGCGTCAGCCGCAACGACTTGACATAGACGAGCCTTTGCAGATTGTTTTCCTCGCCGAGCGATAACCGCATTACGACCTTGCTCTCGCGAGCCTTGCCGTCCGTCGAGCCGAATGCCGTGTCGGCGTCCTCGTCGAGAAGTACCTGCGCCTCGGTCGGACGGCCGTTTTCGTCGAGCATCTGTGCGCCGATGCGGAAGTCGAGCGGTGTGGAGTTGAGTACGGTCGCAACGACTGTGATGTCGCCTATCGTGATGTTGCTGTCGGTAATGTCGTCGAAAGCACCGTCCAAATCGATTGTCTCGGAGTAGGCGAGTGCGAACTGCTTGCCAAAGCGTAACGGAATATCGACCCCGTAGTCGTAGGTAACATCGTACTGCTCTTTGGCATAGATTGTAAACTCCTGCTCCGAATCGGTGCCTGCCGCGACTTTTACATCGATTGTGTCGGGCATCGTACCCTTGAATAACTGCGTAATGTCAGCCTCGATAAACTGTGCCGACGGGAACTCGCCCCGACGGTCGGCTTGCGCGATGACCACATCGGTATGCGCCGAATCGGTGCGCGTGGCGGCAGCTATCGCAACGCCGCGTACCGTTACGGTGTTCTCGGCAATCGCCGCGCCGTTTTTGTAAGGTACGAGTTCGACCGTGCCGTCGATAGGCACGCTGAACGGATTGTCGATGGCAAAGCGCAACAACGGCGAAACATCGATGTCGCCGACCGTGATGTCGTACTTGGCTATGTCGCTCATATCTATCGTCGTGTGCTGTGTCGCCGAGTAGGCTATCTTGCCAGCGATGCTCTCGATGTAGAATGTGGTGTCGAGAAACGATATGCCGATGCTGACTTTGCCGTTGTGCAACAGTTCGGAGGCTTTCAACCTTATATTCTCCTTGACATTGCCCATGACGACATCTAAAACAAAGTCCAGACTTATCCGCCCGTCGGCATCGGGCGTGCCGACCCCTTCGTCGATGACTATTTTGGACAGACCGATGGTCAAGCCCTCGCGCAACTGCTTTATGTCGGTGTCGATGTAGCCGTTCTCGTCGAACTGCAACCCCGGCAGTTGCTCCAAAACGAACATTTTCGGCAATCCGATTTTGACATTTGCCGCATCGGCTATTGCGTCGCTCAACCAGTCGATGCCGGTGATGCGGAGTGTTACGCGGGTGTTTTTAAGCACTATCTCCGCAACGCACCTGACCTCTTTTATTATGTTCTGTATGAGTATGTTCTCCTCCAATTGTCACACCGTGTCGTCGATTGAAAAGCTGTTGAGCGTAACATCGGCATCGCGGTATTTGAGTGCTGCCTGCATGTGCAACGACGGCGCGTCGGCAGGCGTGAATCGCTTGCCTGCCTTTGCCGTGAAGTCGTACGATATGCTCCACTTTACCTGCTCGGTAATCCGCATTTTGCCATTCTCGATTGCGAGGTCGGAGGTGTCGAT
>JBNMLI010000200.1:0-3149 GCA_050874765.1 Alistipes sp. | reverse complement strand
CGTCAGGTGATTGGGGTGATGCTCGTTACCTATATAATAGGTATCACGCTCCGCTATACCATCGCCGACCTTGTGCGCCCGACCGTCTTGGAGTCGGCAATCGGATTGTTCCTGCCTACGGTGTTGCTCGGAGTGTTGGAGATTGTCGCCCGCCTGCGCGGCACGATGGCGGAAGGCTACGAGCGCATCGAACAGACGATAGACCCGAATGCCGACATCGAGCCGAACGAGGCAACAAAGAAGGCAACCAAAGCCTATTCGCTTATGGCGGTAACGTGCTTCGTGGTAACCATCGCCTGCATCGCGGTGTTGCTCATAGGATTGTTGCTTACCGAGCCATGCGCACCCGATGTGCGACGCATAATGTGGTGGGCAGCAGGCATAATGCTCGCCTTCGCCGCTGCATACGTTGCCTATCGCGTGATTGACGCAAAACGGGAGTAAAGTGGGTTGGCTGTGCCGACGCATAAAAACAGCGCACCTCGAAGGGGGTGCGCTACTTTTATATAATGGTTGTGCCGATTATCCTTTGCAGGCAATCTGCGCCAGCAGGCGGAAGGCTGCACCCTCGCCCGCGATGTCGGCTGCGATGCGCAGATAGTTGCCGAACTCGCGCACGCGCACAAAGTACAATCCGCACTCGGTCATCGGCTCGAAGCGCGTACCTTCATCTGCCCAGTGTATGCCGTCGGGCGAAATCTGCACGCGGGCATTCAGCACGGGGCTGTTGCCCTGCACCTGCTCGACCGCTATGTAAAATATCGCCTCATCTGCCCAACCGCACTCGTAGGGCAGAGTCTCAAAACTCTCGGTAAAGGTCTTCTTGACCTCCAAATGTGCTGCATTAAACTGTTTCATACGCTTTCGGGTTACTCCATTGATACCACAATCGAATCGACATAGAAGAATACACGGCGGTTGGTGTCCGCCTCGACCCACAACACGGGATTGATGAGCCCGTCTATGCGGTTGTATTTGTCCACGGGTGTCGGACGCAGATGGCGCATATCGAATATGCGGTCTTGGCACTGCATCTCTACATACTCGCGGTTCGTGATGTCGAATTTCAACCGCAGGTACTGCCAGTTGATTTTGTCGTCCGTTTCGTTGTAAACCAGATTCTGCACTCCATCGGGTACATCTTTGTAGCCGTCGTGCCGTCCGTCGGGATAGCGACGACCAAACCACCACGGGTCGATGCCGTGCTTGCACCAATCGCCGTTGGTGCCGAATGCCCACTCCTTGTCGCTCACGTCTGCCGCGCTGACATACTGCCACTTGCGCATCGGCTTGCCATCGACCGCATTCAGGTAGCGACACCCGATGAAACAGCGGTTCTTGCTGTCCTGCACATCGGCACCTATGCCGAATGCGCGAATCGAATTCTCGTGCAACCCCGGTTGCGCACCCTCGCCATCGACCCTGTCCTGCTCGGCGGTGTAGGCAAACCAGCACTCGATTTGCAGGTAACGACTATTCGGCTTGAAGAACGACATACGCTTTATGGCGTGCCCCATCGAACCCGGTGCGGGCGGCATCGAGTAGGGGTTGGCAATCGGGCGCGTCGATATTTTCAGACTGTACGTTCCGCTCATCGAGCCGTGCGTGCCGGGGAAACGGTATGTCGCCGAACTCAACATCACGGGCGGCCACTGGTCCTTATTTACGATGCTCGGCGGAGTGTCGAAGTCGGGACGCTCGGTGAAGTTGGGCATCAGTATCATCCAGCCGTTGAAGCCTCGGTCGAAGATGTCGTAAGAGAGTATGTGCGACAGCGGTTGGAAGCGACTGTGCAACATTATGTCCTCCATGCTCATTGTTGTAGGTTGTTTTAGGTGTTGTCGTTAGTCGAATAGTTCTATGCCCTTGGCGGTCATTGTGCGTTGCAGTGCCTTCACATCGAGTTGGCGCGGCGTGCAACCCTCTTTTGCACAGAGTGCGGCTGCTATGCCGACCGCCTCGCCCATAGCCATACAGATGGACATCACACGATAGGAGGCGTGGGCGCGGTGCGTACCCGATATGCAGCGACCCGCCGTCATCAGGTTCTCGACCTTGCGCGGCACGAAACAGCGGTAAGGCAAATCGTACGGTTTGCAATACTGGATTTTATCCTCTGCCTGACCCGCTCCCGCAGGGTTGTGAATATCGACGATGAACTCGGCGCGGTGAACCACCACATCGTCGAAACGGCAACCCGCAGCCAACTCCTCGGCGGTTATGACATAGTCGCCCATCACGCGACGCGATTCGCGTACGCCCGTGGTGTCGCCGCTCGACTTGCAACGACACTGCTCATAACCCGGCAGATTGTTGCGCAGGAAGCCCATGAGTAACTCAATCTGACGGCGCAGCGCGAGGTCGGCTTCGAATACCGAGCCGACGGCGGTGATGTCCACACCGTTCTGCTGTGTCGTGTTCACCTGCCGCTCGCCGCTGTGTACGGTAGGGTGTAGGCGCACGGCAGCCAAGTGTTGCGGCAACAGACCGCGGTCGGCACAACGCTTGCAGTAATCCAGAAACCGCTCGTCGCCCAACTTTACGTCATCGACATCGCCGATGCAGATAACGCCCTTCTGCTCATCTACGCCGTCGATGGTAAATTCCAGCGTAACGGGCTGCATCAGTCCGTCCTCGCGACCCTTCTCGATGTCGGCACCCGCGAGATACGACACCACCGCATCGCCCGTAGCGTCGATGACAACCTTCGCCATCAGCGCGAAATGACCCTCGTTGGTAGCCAATATAACGCCGCGCACGGCGTTGCCCTCCTTGACCACATCATAGACGGCACTTTGCAGATAGACATCTATATTCTCATGCGCCACAAACTCCGCCAACGCCAATTTCGCATACTCGAAGTCGTGCGCCTTGCCCGTAACGCCAATCATATCGTTGTCCGCCACGCCCAGCAGTCCGACCACCTCGTCGCGCATCGTACCCTTGCCGACCATTCCGAGAATAGGCCCGACATAACCTATCGTGAGGTTTCCGCCGACCACGCCGTAACGCTCGACCAAAGCGACCTTCGCACCCTCGCGAGCCGCAGCGACGGCAGCACATATTCCCGCAGGTCCTGCACCTGCCACGATGACATCGTAATTGCCGCGTACCTCGATTTCGGTGCTGTATTTCAATCTCTCCATATT
>JBNMLI010000199.1:0-3150 GCA_050874765.1 Alistipes sp. | reverse complement strand
GATGCTGGTGTAAACTTCGAGATACTTACCCGACTCCAAAGTCGATGGCCAAACTGCGTAGAACTGGTTGGCAGCGGTGAAAGTACTCTTTTCGTTAGAGAACTTGCCGTCTGCATAGTCGAAACCGTAGAGGCGGACAGAGGTGAAAGTCGTATTTTCCAGAACACCGCCGAAAGCGACTTGGTCGCCTGCTTCCCAAACAGTTTTCAGACCGTCAACAGTTGCACGAGAATCTACATCGGCAACGAACGAGAAACCACCTTTGCCGGCAGGAACGAATTTTTCCTCGGCAGCATCTTTTGCACAAGAAGTGAGAGTCAATGCAACGAACATCAAACTCATCGAAAGCAAGAATTTTTTCATAATCTTCATCTTCATTTTTAAGTTTGACATCAGTTTACCAATCCAGATTACCATCTTTGTAATCATCTGCGCCGAATTCGCCCGACATGGCGAAGCCCGACTCGATAGAGGTCTTTACCTCTCGGAGCGACGGTGCGCTGTACGTACTAACCGTTGTAAACGCTGTTTTTAACATAATTTGATTGAATTAAAAGTGTTGTGTTAAGTTATTAGTGCTTATTGCTTTGTAAATAATTTCACATTGCAGTCCATCATTGTGAGCCATATTGAAGCGACTCGTTTGCTTACAATCCGTAACCCGAATGGGTAAATATGCTAATAAACCGAAATCTTGTTTAGCCCAAAAATCGGGAGATGTTTATAACCCATCAATTCAACGGCAAAGATAAACTTTTTTACCGGACTCGTGCAACATTTTTCAAAAAATTTTCTATCATTCTTTCGACACCTTTGTTCAAAGGCTGTACAACAGCATTTTCGGGCAAAAAAATTTTGCTGCGGGCGGAGGAGCGTTCCGATATAATCGGAACAGTTGTGCAAAATCGGGGGTATTTTGCAGTATCGGTCGGATTTCGGCACGCGGACAGCAAGGCGGAGTGTTTTATTTTGCAAATCGTTGCCTGCACATTACGATTTTTTTATAAATTTGCGGATTGATTGCGGCATTGCCCTCGGGCGCGACGCAAAACGACGTAAACAAAACATACAATTATATAATATGCAGATTGCCGACAAATACTCTCCGCAGGAGATAGAGCAAAAGTGGTACGACTATTGGCTCGACCACAAACTTTTCCATTCGGAACCCGATGAGCGCGAACCCTACACGATTGTGATTCCGCCGCCAAACGTTACGGGTATGTTGCACATGGGCCACATGCTCAACAACACATTGCAGGACGTGCTTGTGCGCCGTGCGCGTATGCTCGGACGCAATGCCTGCTGGGTGCCGGGAACAGACCACGCATCGATTGCCACGGAGGCGAAGGTGGTTGCCAAGTTGCGCGCCGAGGGCATCGACAAGTCGTCGCTCACGCGCGAGGAGTTTTTGCGCCACGCTTGGGAGTGGAAGGAGAAGCACGGCGGCATAATCTTGAAGCAGTTGCGCAAGTTGGGTGCATCGTGCGACTGGGACAGAACCTGTTTCACGATGGACGATGTGCGCACGGAGGGTGTAATCGACGTATTTTGCGACCTCTACCGCAAGGGCAAAATCTACCGCGGTGTGCGTATGGTACACTGGGACCCTGCGGCAAAGACCGCACTCTCGGACGAGGAGGTTATATATAAGGAGTCGCAGGGCAAACTCTACTACCTGCGCTACAAGTTGGAGGGCAGCGACCGCAACATCATCGTGGCGACGACCCGCCCCGAAACCATATTGGGCGATACGGCGGTCTGCCTGAACCCGAACGACGAGCGTTACAAGGAGATACCCGCAGATGCGCGCGTCATTGTGCCGCTGGTAGGGCGTTCGATTCCGATTATCCGCGACGAGTATGTCGATATCGAGTTCGGTACGGGTGCGTTGAAGGTTACGCCGGCGCACGACGTGAACGACTATATGCTCGGCGAGAAGTTCGGTTTGGAGACAATCGACATATTCAACGACGACGGTACGATTAACGACAAGGTCGGTATGTATGTCGGCATGGACCGTTTCGAGTGCCGCAAGCAGATTGAGAAGGACCTCGACGCGGCGGGATTGCTCGAAAAGGTCGAGGCATACACCAACAACGTGGGCTATTCGGAGCGCACGGGCGTAGCCATCGAGCCGAAGCTCTCGATGCAGTGGTTTATGTCGATGAAGGAGATTGCCGAGCCTGCAACGCGGGCTGTGGCGGAGGACTTGATTCGATTCGTACCCGAGAAATACAAGAACACTTATCGCCACTGGATGGAGAACATCAAGGATTGGTGCATCTCGCGTCAGTTGTGGTGGGGTCAGCGCATACCTGCCTACTATCTGCCGAAGGGCGGCTATGTGGTTGCCGAGACTGCCGAGAAGGCATTGGCACTCGCCCGCGAGAAGTCGGGCAACAGCGAGTTGCAGTTGAGCGACCTGCGTCAGGACGAGGACGTGCTGGACACTTGGTTCTCGTCGTGGTTGTGGCCGATTTCGGTATTCGACGGCATTCGCCACCCCGACAACAAGGAAATCAACTACTACTACCCTACCAACGACCTCGTAACGGGTCCCGACATCATATTCTTCTGGGTAGCGCGTATGATTATGGCGGGCTACGAGTATCGTGGCGAGAAGCCGTTCGGCAATGTCTATTTCACGGGCATTGTGCGCGATAAGATTGGGCGCAAGATGTCGAAGCAGTTGGGCAACTCGCCCGACCCGCTCGATTTGATAGCCGAGTATGGTGCCGACGGCGTGCGCGTGGCGATGATGCTCTGTTCGAGCGCGGGCAACGACCTGATGTTCGACAATGCGCTCTGCGAGCAGGGTCGCAACTTCGGCAACAAAATTTGGAATGCCTACCGCCTGATTAACGGCTGGACGATTGACGAAAAGTTGGCACAGAGCGACAACAACCGTTTGGCGGTCGAGTGGTTCCGCAACCGAATGAATGCCGCGCTGCGCGAGATTGAGGAGGATTTCCGCAACTACCGCATATCGGAAGCACTGATGGTTGCCTACAAACTCTTCTGGGACGATTTCAGCGGCTGGTACTTGGAGATTGTCAAGCCGGCACACCAAAAGCCGTCGGACGCTCCGACGATTGCCGCAACGAAGAAGATATTCGAGGATTTGATGCTTGTCCTGCACCCGTTCAT
>JBNMLI010000198.1:0-3171 GCA_050874765.1 Alistipes sp. | reverse complement strand
CCGCCGACCTGCACGCCTGCACGCTCGTCGCCGAACTCGAACCCGCAATCATACACGGGCGGAATGACAAACTCTCCGCTCTCGTCGCAGTAGCCCCACAATCCGCCCTGCTCGGCAAGGTGCAACTCGCGGTCGGTCGGCGCGTTGCGTTGTCGTGCATAGTTTAGGAATTCCGCCAGACGGTGCAGTCGCGGTTGAGGCGAGCGCAACAAACGCGCAATGCGATAGCGCACGGCATCGCCCGCTGCGGCAAACATCTGTTCGATTTGCGCCAGTGTCGCGTCCTCGCCCGCTACCGCCTTGTCCGGCGAAACGGGCAGTGCATCATCGTCCGACCATAGCGCGGGATTGAGTGCGAGTGCGTGCAACGATGTCGATATGAGGGCAATGGGGTAGTCGTCAATCTCCTTGCCGAAGACCTCGTCGCGGTCGGGGTGCTGAAAGGCTCGCGTGCCGCTCTCTTCGCAGTCGGCGGCGGTAAAGCAGGGACGATACATTGCGTCGAAGTCTATGAGGTGCAACTCGCCGTCCGCCCCGACGATTATATTTTCGGGCTTCACGTCGCCGTGCGCCCACTCCTGCGCTATTAAGTCGCACGCAAGTGCATCGAACCGTTCGGCAAGGCTCCGCATCTGCTCGCTGTCGCCGAGTGCGGCGACGATTGCCGTTTGCAGGGTCGCGCCCTCCAACCAGTCGCTTACGACCACATCGCACCACTCGCCGTGTGTGTCGTCGGCATAGACGAACAGCTCGCCCCGCAACAGCCGTTCGCGGTAGATTGCTTGCAGATTGCGCTTGGGTCGGGTGTAGCACCGCAGTGCGCAGGTGCGTCCGCCGACCATCGCCTTAAAGACCACAGCCGAGTTGCCGACCGAGCAAATCGGCGCACCGCTATGGTCGCGACACAGACGCACATCGGTGAGCGTGCGCGTCAGCCCGTACGGCTCGATGAGCGATGAGAGGTATTGAAATGCCGAACAAACCATATCTCAAAGATACTCTTTTGCTGTCGGAAATGCAAATAAATAAGGCTGTCAATAGCGATTGACAGCCTTAAAACCGATTGCGACGGACAATTAGTGGCAATGGCCGCAGTCGCAATCGTAGTCGTGTTCCTCGCCGCAGTGGTCGCCGCAACCGCCACACTCGTGGTCGCCGCAGCCACAGCCGCAACCTCCCTTCGATGCCAAATCCTCGGGCGTAACATCGCGCACCGATACGACCTCGACGTCGAAGTTGAGTGTCTTGCCCGCCATAGGGTGGTTGAAGTCCATCGTTACGGTGTCGCCCTTGACCTCGCGCACCATACCGTTCATACGGTGTCCCTCGGCATCGCTCATCGGAATCGTGTTGCCGACAAAGAGAATATCCTCTGCTATTTTGCCGTCAATCATAAATATGTTCTTCGGCAACTCGACTACCGCTTCATCGATGATTTCGCCGTAACCGTCCTTTGGCGAGAGGGTGAACGAAACCTTGTCGCCCGGCTCCTTGCCCAGCAACGCACCCTCGAACTTCGGGAGCAACATACCCGTGCCGCAAACGAATTCGAGCGGCTTGCCCGGTTGCGATTGGTCGGCGATTTTTCCATCTACGGTAAGCGTGTAGTTCACGGCTACCATCTTTGCATTTTCTACTTTCATAATGTTTGTTTATACAGTTTTTGTAAATTGTTTCTATTTTTCATTCTTGCAGACGAGGTTGCGGTCGCCGTAGCCGTTGTCGATTTTGGTTACGAACGGGAAGAACTTCGCCTCGCGTATCCAGTCGAGCGGGAATGCCGCCTTTTCGCGCGAATAAGGGTGCGACCACTCGCCCGCAATCTCCTCGGCGGTGTGCGGTGCGTTGGCAACCACGTTGTCCGCCTCGCCCTTAATCGCCTCGCACTCGCGCTTGATGCTGATGAGTGCCTCGATGAAGCGGTCCATCTCCTCCTTCGGCTCGCTCTCGGTCGGCTCGACCATCAGTGTTTCGTGAACAGGGAACGAGAGCGTCGGTGCATGGAAGCCGTAGTCCATCAGTCGGTGAGCAATGTCGCCACAATCCACGCCGTAGTCGTGCTTGAATGCCGTCAGGTCGAGTATCATCTCATGACCCACGCGACCAGTTTCGCCCGAGTAGTAGGTGCGGAACTCGTCTTTTATGGCAGATGCCATATAGTTGGCATTGACAATCGCCATCTCGGTTACGCGGCGCAAGCCCTCCTCGCCGAGCATCTTTATGTAGCCGTAGGTAATCGGCAACAGCATAGCCGAGCCCCAAGGCGACGATGCCACAGCCGTGATGCCCTGCTCGCCACCCGTAGCGACGATGGAGTGCGACGGAAGGAACGGCGCGAGGTGTGCCGATGCGCAGATAGGACCCACACCCGGACCGCCACCGCCGTGAGGCATTGCAAAGGTCTTGTGCAGGTTGAGGTGGCAGATGTCGGCACCGATGTAACCCGGATTGGTCAGACCGACTTGTGCGTTCATATTCGCTCCGTCCATATAGACCTCGCCGCCCGCATCGTGTACGGCATCGACGATTTCGCGAATGCGGCTCTCGAACACGCCGTGCGTCGAAGGGTAGGTTACCATCAGTCCGCACAACTCCGAAGCGTGTTCCTGCGCCTTGGCTTTCACATCGTCCACGTCTATGTTGCCGCGCTCGTCGCACTTGACCGTTACGATGCGCATACCCGCCATCGCTGCCGATGCGGGATTGGTGCCGTGTGCCGAAGCAGGAATCAGAATTACATTGCGATAGCCCTGACCGCGACTCTGGTGATAGGCACGAATGACCATCAGACCCGAGTATTCGCCCGCCGCGCCCGAATTCGGTTGCAACGAGCAGGCGGTAAAGCCCGTGATGGTCGCGAGGTCGCGCTCCAACTCCTCAATCATCTGCGTGTAGCCCTCGTGCTGGTCGGCAGGGGCAAACGGGTGAATGTTCTGGAAGCCTGCGAGCGAAAGCGGCTGCATAAGAACGGCTGCGTTGAGTTTCATCGTACACGAGCCGAGCGAAATCATCGAGTTGGCAAGCGAAATGTCGCGCAACTCCAAACGCTTGATGTAGCGCATCAGGTCGCTCTCCGAACGGTAGCGGTTGAATACGGGCTCGGTCAGTATCTTCGAGCGACGCACGAGCGACGGCGCGATGGTCGGCTCGGTTGCGGGTTTTATTGCCTTG
>JBNMLI010000197.1:0-3194 GCA_050874765.1 Alistipes sp. | reverse complement strand
TTATATCGAGGCGCGCCTGTCGAAATTCGCCCTCGATGTGGTCTATAACAAAAAGACCACCGAGTGGATGCTCTCCTACGACGGTCGCAAGGAGGAACCCGTTACTCTGCCAATCAAATTCCCGTTGCTGCTTGCACAGGGGTCCGACGGTATCGCCGTGGGTCTGGCATCGAAGATTCTGCCACACAACTTCGTGGAACTCATCGACGCTTCGATTGCCCACCTGCGTGGCGAACAGTTCGTCCTCTATCCCGATTTCCCGACGGGCGGTATGATTGACGTAACCCGCTACAACGACGGTCTGCGTGGCGGTGCGGTCAAGGTGCGTGCCAAAATATCGAAAATCGACAAACGCACACTCTCCATAACCGAGATTCCGTTCACCACGACCACCGAGTCGCTCAAAGATTCGATTATCAAGGCTAACGAAAAGGGCAAAATCAAAATCAAGAAGGTCGATGACAATACCGCCAAGCGTGCCGAAATCATCATTCAGGTCGCTAACGACGAGTCGAGCGACCGCACCATCGACGCACTCTACGCCTTCACCGACTGCGAGGTTTCCATCTCGCCCAACTCGTGCGTAATCCGCGACGACAAACCGGTGTTTATGGGGGTGAGCGACATTCTGCGCCACTCGGCGGAGCGCACGAAGGCACTGCTGGGCAGAGAGTTGGAAATTCGCTTGGGCGAACTCAACGAGGCTTGGCACGCCGCTTCGCTCGAACGCATATTCATCGAGAACAAACTCTACCAACTCATCGAGGGTTGCCGTACTCGCGAAGAGGCATACACGGCAGTGGATAAGGGCTTGGAGCCATTCAAGAAACTCCTGCGCCGCGAGGTTACCATCGAAGATGTCCAGCGACTTACCGAACTCAAATTTATCCGCATCTCGCGCTTCGATGCCGATAAGGCAGACAACGAAATCCGCCAAATCGAGAGCGACATCAAGCAGACCCAATACGACTTGGCACACCTTACCGACTACGCCGTTGCCTACTACGAGCGCATTCGCGAAAAGTACGGCAAGGGGCATGAACGTCGCACCGAAATCCGCGAGTTCGACAACATCGAGGCTACGAAGGTCGCCGTTACCAACGCCAAACTCTACGTCGATAGGGCAGAGGGCTTCTTCGGCATCGGCAAGAGTATGAAGGATTGCGAGTTCGTCTGCGACTGCTCCGACATCGACGATGTCATCATCATTCTCAAAGACGGTCGCTACTTCATCAAAAAGGTCGCCGACAAGAGCTTTGTCGATAAGGGCATCTATTATATAGGTGTGTTCAAGCGCAACGACGAGCGCACCATCTACAACGTCCTCTACCGCGACGGCAAGAACGGCGCAATCATGATGAAGCGTTGCGCCATCAAGGGCATCACGCGCGACAAGGAGTACGACCTGACGAAGGGTACGCCGAAGAGCGAAATTCTCTACCTCTCGGTCAATCCCAACGGCGAGGCGGAGGTGCTGAAAATCTATTTCAAACCGCGTCCGCGCCTGAAAAAGGTGATTGTCGATTTGGATTTCTCGACACTCGCCATCAAGGGTCGCCAGAGTCAGGGCAACCTCTTCTCGCGCTACGGAATCCACAAAATCGTGCTGAAAGAGAAGGGAACATCGACGCTCGGCAGCCAAAATGTGTGGTTCGACGAGGACGTGCGCCGTCTGAACAGCGACGGTCGAGGCAAACTTATCGGCTCGTTCAAGGGCGACGACAAAATCGTGGTGTGGACGACCAAACACCAATACTACATCACGGGCTTCGACTTCGGCCAACACTTCCCCGACGAAACTGTGTCGGTAGAGCGTTATGTGCCCGAGAAGACCTACGCCCTCTGCTATTTCGACAAGGAGCAGGGCTACTACTATATGAAACGCTTCACATTGGAGCGTAGCGACAAGATGCAGTCGTTCCTCGACGACGAGGGCAATGCCGAATTTGTCTGCATCACGGGCGTTGCGGGTGCCACGCTCCACATAACCTATAAGGGCGCACAAGCGTCGCGTCCTGCCGACGATGTCGATGTCGATTCGTTCATCGGCGTAAAGAGCTGCAAGGCAAAGGGTAAGCGCATCACCACCTACGATGTCGCCTCGCTCTCGTTCATCGAGCCCGAGCCGATTACCGCGTCCGAACCCGACGACGAACAGACGGAGAGTGCCGACGAAGCCGAAACGGGAGTCGATTTGACGGGAATGATTGACGACGAGGGCATCTCTATCGCCGAAGACGGCGGTGTGCCAGTCGAGATTTTCCGCCCCGAACCCGACGACGAGATAGACCCCGAGCAACTCGATTTGTTCGGCAAATAGAGTGCCTATGCGATTGTATTTGGTCGGATATATGGGTTGCGGCAAGAGTTCCATAGGCCGCAAAGTGGCACGGCGATTAGGCTCGGAGTTCATCGATACCGATGCCGTCGTCGAACAGACGGAGCAGGCGACCGTAGCCGATATAGTGAACTATGCGGGCGAGGAGTACTTCCGCCGTTGCGAACGCAAGGCGTTGGATGATACCGCCTCCTGCGCCGATGCCGTGATTTCTACGGGTGGCGGACTGCCCGTCTGGCACGACAATATGGAGCGTATCCACGCGCTCGGCACATCGGTCTATATCCGTCGCACACCCGAGCAAATCCTTTCGCGCCTTTCGCCCTACGGTCGCCAAAAACGGCCCAAATTCCGCGGACTCGACGACGAGCAACTGCTCGCCTTCATGCACCGGAATATGGCGGAACGTGAACCCGTCTATGCACAAGCCGACCTCACGATTGACGGCGCAACGCTCGCCGATGCCGACATCGTCGAACGCATCGTGGCTCTGATTCGACACACCGACAACTAAAACAAAACCTCTATATGAAAAAGAACCTGCTTTCATTGCTTCTTGCCTTTGCTCTCTGCCTGCCTGCCACGGCACAGATGAAGATTTCGGGCAACATCACCGACACCGCGGGCAAACCCGTTGCGGGCGTTGTCGTCAGCGACGGCTTCACCAATGTCCGCACCGATGCCAAAGGTCGCTACAAGATGACCGCCTCGCGCGATGCAATGTTTGTCTTCTACTCCGTGCCTGCCGCCTATGCCGTTTCGGTGAAGGAGGGGCACCCCGACTTCTATGCGCGATTGGACAAAAAGTGCAAGCGATACAACTTCACGCTCACTCCGCTCGCCGATGGTGCCGAGC
>JBNMLI010000196.1:0-3199 GCA_050874765.1 Alistipes sp. | reverse complement strand
ATACGCATCAGCGCGACGGTGGACGACACCTCGGGCAACGAGGTTGCCACGCCGAGGAATATCGCACCCGCCATACCCATACCTATGTTATATTTGGCAGCCAAGTCGTCGGTGATGTAGGTCATCAGCACGCTCAACACCACGATGCCGATACTCGCCGCCGTGAAGCGAATGACAATCTGCCGTACCGTGAGCGACACCTCCGTCGCCTCGTCGGCGCACTTTTCGCCGTTCTCGCCCGCGAGGTAGCGCACCCCGAAGCCGTAGAGCACGACGATGACGAGCGTTACGATGTTGATGGTCGCAATCTCGAAGTTGAGCAGGTTGAACCAATTAAGAATCAGCGCGATATAGACCAGCAACACAAACAGCGTAACCATTCGGTTGCCGCGCGACACCCGTGCGTGGCGGAAACCGCGAATCGACACGATGCCCAGCAACGCAAGCACGGCGATGTTGAAGAGGTCGCTACCGAGGATATTGCCTATGCAGAGGCTCGGTTTGTGCAGCAGTACCGTTGCCGAGATGCTCGTGAAGAGTTCGGGCAACGAGGTGATTGCCGACAGCAATACCCCGCCCAGAAACGCGCCCGAGAGTTTGGTCGTCTTGTCGAGCATATCGATGTAGCGCGATGCCTTGACCGACAGCCACACCACCAGCGATGCCACGACGATATATTCAGCTATGACGAGCATCTGCTACTTGTGTTTTTTGCTTTCGATTACCGAATCGATGTATGCCTTGATTTTCGGCGCAGGGTCCTCCCACCCTTCGGGCTTGATGACCTTGTTGTCCTTCGGATTGTAGTGAGGTTTGCCGTCGGGCCACAGCTTCGCCATGTTCGCCTTCTGCACGATGTCAAACAACTCGTCCGCCTCCAATCCCATCTCGACCATCGTGCCGAGTGCGAAATACATAAGGTCAATCATCGCGTCCGCCTGCTCGTAAATATCCTCTGCCACAAGGAATTCGGCGACCTCCTCGTTCATCCATTTGGCACGGCTCAAAGCCCGCTTTTTGGCTATCATCACCGGCTCCTCCGCCACTGGGTGGCCGAATCGGCGGTGAAACTCGCGCACGTCATTCCACTCTTTTTTCATAATCTGTTCGGATTTCTAAATTAACGCACAAAGGTAGCATTTTTGGACGAACTTTGTCGTTATCTCGCAATATTATCGTATATTTGTGCAATTTATTATGCAAACCTTAATTTATAAACAAATATCATGTGTGGAATTGTAGGATACATCGGTAAGCGCGAGGCTTACCCTATACTTATTCAGGGTCTTCACCGACTCGAATATCGCGGCTACGACTCGTCGGGCGTGGCTATGATTAGCGACAGCGGCGACCTGAACATATATAAGTCGAAGGGCAAGGTCGAGGCTCTCGAACACTTTGCGCAGAGCAAGGATTTGAGCGGCACCATCGGCATCGCCCACACCCGCTGGGCTACCCACGGCGAGCCGAACGATGTCAATGCCCACCCTCACTGCTCGCAGTCGAAGCGGTTGGCACTCGTCCACAACGGCACCATCGAGAACTACAACGTGCTGAAAGTAGCCCTGCTCAAACACGGCTACACCTTCGTCAGCGAAACCGACACCGAGGTTGTCGTGCAGCTGATTGAGTACATCATGGACAAGAACCACTGCTCGCTGCTCGAAGCCGTCAAGGAGGCTACCCGCCAAATCGTCGGTGCCTACGCCATCGCCGTCATCGACAAGCGCAATCCCGACCAAATCATCGTTGCCCGTCAGTCGTCGCCGTTAGTGGTCGGCGTGGGCGAAGGTGAATACTTCATCGCATCGGACGCTACACCTATTATAGAATACACCAACAAGGTGGTCTATCTGAACGATGGCGAGATTGCCATCATCAACCGCAACGAGCCGCTCCACATCATCAACGCCAAGGGCGAGGACAAGGAGCGCATCGACATCACCGAACTCAAAATGAGTATCGAGGAGTTGGAGAAGGGCGGCTATCCTCACTTTATGCTCAAAGAGATTTTCGAGCAGCCGAAGACGCTCGCCGACTGCATCAGCGGCCGTATCAGCAGCGACGGCACCAAAATCGTGCTGTCGGGCGTACTGATGAACAAGGAGAAGTTCCTCCGCGCCGAGCGCATCATCATCGTTGCGTGCGGTACATCGTGGCACGCGGGTCTTATCGGCAAGCACCTCATCGAGGATTTCTGCCGCATACCGGTCGATGTCGAGTATGCGAGCGAGTTCCGCTACCGCAACCCTGTCGTAACCGACAAGGACGTACTCATCGCACTGTCGCAGTCGGGCGAAACCGCCGACACGCTCGCCGCACTGGAACTCGCCAAGAGCAAGGGCGCGTTCGTATTCGGCATCTGCAACGTCATCGGCTCGTCGATTCCGCGTGCGACCGATTCGGGTTGCTACATTCACGTCGGTCCCGAAATCGGCGTGGCCTCGACCAAGGCATTCACGGGTCAGGTTACCGTGCTGGCGATGCTCTCGTTGCTCGTCGGTCAGATGAAGGGTACAACGAGCGACGAAACGCTTGCGAAGGTCGCCACCGACCTGCGTCGCGTGCCGAAACTCATCAAGGAGATATTCAAGATGGACGGCGAGATTAAGGACCTTGCCAAAATCTTCACCTACGCACACAACTTCCTCTACCTCGGTCGCGGCTACAACTACCCTGCCGCCTTGGAGGGCGCACTCAAATTGAAGGAGATTTCCTACATTCACGCCGAGGGCTACCCTGCCGCCGAGATGAAGCACGGCACCATCGCGCTCATCGACAACGAGATGCCGACGGTGGTCATCGCCATCAAGGACAACGTTTACGAGAAGACTGTCAGCAACATTCAGCAGGTCAAGGCTCGTGGCGGTCGTGTGCTGGCTATCGTTACCGAGGGCGACGACATCGTGTCGAAGATGGCAGACTACATCATCGAGGTTCCCGAGATTGCGGAGTGCCTCACGCCGCTGCTGACCTCGATTCCGTTGCAGCTGCTCGCCTACTACATTGCCGTCAACAAGGGGCGCAACGTTGACCAGCCGCGCAACCTTGCCAAATCGGTAACCGTAGAGTAACCGCCATACCCAACCAAACAGAGCCTGCCTGCATTTTTCGGCGGACTCTGTTTGTTGTTTAAGACCAACGCAACAACCTAAAATTTTATACCGATTATGAAACGATTTTTTGCAGCACTTGCACT
>JBNMLI010000195.1:0-3204 GCA_050874765.1 Alistipes sp. | reverse complement strand
GGCAACGACCGTGTAACCGTCGCTGACGGCAACGCCCTCGACAGGCTCGCCCGCCGTGGTGGTTACCCTGCCGCGCACCTCGACCTTCGGATTCTGCGCCGCAAGCGGCAACGCAGCCAACAAGGCAAAAAAGAGAATGGTGAAAGTTTTTTTCATAATAGGTATAACTGTTTTTTGATTTTCGCCATACAAAGATAGCCAAATTCTTAATACCTTTGCCCAACGAAACGAATAATACCGATGAAATTCCGCACCGAAACAGCCATAAAGCCCTTCGACCGACGCATCGACTACTCGACACGCCTGCTTGCGCTCGGCTCGTGCTTTGCCGAGAATATGGCGGAGCGTATGCGCCGCGCCAAGTTCCGCATCACTGCCAACCCTACGGGCATACTCTTCAACCCCGCCTCGATAGCATCGGCGTTAGTGCGCTTCGACGGAAACCGCCCATACACCGAAGCGGAGATTATCTCCGCGGGCGAGCGGTGGTTTTCGTTCGATGCACACACCTCGCTCGACGGCTCTTCGGCGGAGCAGGCACTGCAACGGCTCAACGAGGCACTCTCTGTGGGACACCGCGCCCTGCACGAAGCCGACTGCCTGATTCTCACCTTCGGCTCGGCGTGGATTTACGAACTCGCCGACAGCGGGCGGGTCGTAGCCAACTGCCACAAGATGCCACCGACGATGTTCCGCCGACGCAGACTCTCGGTCGGGGAGATTGTCGCCATGTACGAGCCCCTCATGGAGGGCATATTGCGCGACAAACAGGTTGTGCTGACCGTCAGCCCCGTGCGCCATACGGCAGACGGATTGGAAGGCAACGCCGTGAGCAAAGCAACGTTACGGCTTGCTGCCGACTGCCTCGCCTCGCGCTACGACAACATTCGCTACTTCCCCTCCTACGAGATTATGACCGACGATTTGCGCGACTACCGCTTCTATGGCGACGACCTTGTCCACCCCACCCCGCAGGCGGTCGAATACATCTGGGAACACTTTGCCGCCGCTGCCCTCTCGGAGCATGCGCGGGAGTTGCTACCGCGTGTAGAACAGATAGTTGCCGCCGCCGCACACCGTCCGTTCAACCCCGAGGGCAGGGAGTATGCCCAATTTTGCCGACGTATGCTCGCCGCCACAGAGGCGTTGCGGGAGATAGATTTCTCGGCAGAACGCGCAATTTTCGGACACCGTGCCGAATAAAATCGTAAATTTGCAGTTCAAGTATGAAAATACACATCAAATACCTATTGCCGGCACTGCTCTGCTTCACCTGCGGAGCGAGGGCGGCACAGCCCAAATTGGCTGTCAATATCGTCGTCAGCGGTATGCGTGCCGCCGACATCGACCGCTACGCCGACAACTTCGGCAAAGGCGGTTTTCGCCGTCTGGCGGAGGGCGGAGCCGTATGCACCGAGTGCTATGCCGACTATGCGCAGACATCGACACACGCAGGCGCAGCCACGCTCGCTTCGGGTTGCACACCCGCACTGCACGGCATCGTTGCCACGCAGTGGTACGACCGCACGACCAACCGCCCCGTCCTATTGTGCCGCAACGCCAAGCAGACCAACGAAACCGTTGCCTACTCGGGCATAACCGACTTCTACTCTGCCGATTGCATAGTTGCACAGACGCTCTCCGAGGCTGTTGCCGACTACTCCACTGCTTCGCGCGCCATCACCATAGCCCACACTCCGCTGTCGGCGATGCTCACGGCAGGTCGCACGGACGAGTGCTACTGGTTGGACGAGAGTGCGAACTGGTGCTCGGCGCGGTGCTACACCCCGTCGCTCCCGTCGTGGGTACGCACCTACAACGACGACGGCTACAACAACATCTTCGCATCGTACCAATGGTACGGCAAATTCACCAAGGAACGCTATCGCAACTCCCGCGCCACCGCCGTAACTCTCTACGAACCGAACAGCAAGGTCAAGCGCACGGCAAAGCCGTCGCCCACGCAAAATCCGCTGGTCAACATACTGACCACTCCCGCAGGTGCCCCTGCCATCTTCGAGTTTGCCAAGCGAGCCGTCAGTTCGCTTATGCCGCTCAAAACGAGCGAGCGCAAGGTGCTGAATATCTACATAGATGCGCCGCGCCTTGTGGTCGAACGCTACGGCACCGACTCGGCGGAGTACGAGGATATGCTCTACTGCCTCGACGAAACGCTTGCCGACTTCCTTACGTTCCTCTATGCCCAGACCGACAAGGCTGAAAATATAGTGGTTACACTCACCTCCGACCACGGCACAAGCCCGAGCGCAGGCGACGAAACCGCTTCCGCCGAGAAGTTCAATGCCCGCCAATTCGAGGTTATCGTCAATGCCTTTTTAAGCGCACGGCACGGACAAGACAAGTGGGTGCTGGGCTATTGCGACAACGCGCTCTATCTCAACCACGACACCATTTACAAACACAAGAAAACGGTTGCCGAGATACAGACCGAGGTCGCTGCGTTCGCCTTGCAGTTCCGCGGCATAGCCTACGCCGTAGCCGCCACAGCGATGCAGAACGGATATTTGGGTTGCGGAGTTATGCGCCTGATGCAGAACGGGTTTTATCCGCGTCGCTCGGGCGATGTCGCCATCTGCCTGATGCCCAACCGCATAGAGGAGCGCGAGGATATACGCTCCTGCTCGGGGTCGCCCTACAATTACGACCGCCACGTTCCGTTAATCATATACGGAGGCGGCATCGCCCCGCAACACATCGACACTCGCGTCGATACGGCATCGCTTGCGCCGACCGTGGCTCACCTGCTGGGTGCGGAGCGTCCGTCGGCGTCGAGTGCAGAGATAATTACAGAATTGAAAATCAAATAGATATATGAAAGACGCAGTACAGGAAGAGATAATCGGCGAGTTCGCCATATTCGATGATTGGCTCGACAAGTACGATTATCTGATAAGTTTAAGTGATTCACTGCCTGCGATTTGCGCAGAGCATCGCACAGAGAAATACCTGATTGAGGGCTGTCAGTCGCGCGTGTGGATTGATGCCGAATTGAAGGAGGGCAAGGTCTATTACACCGCCGACAGCGACGCAATTATCGTCAAGGGCATCATCGCGTTACTCATCAGAGCATTGAACGGTCGCACTCCGCAGGAGATTCTCGACCTCGACCTCTATTTCATCGAGGCAATCGGATTGAAAGAGAATCTCTCGCCGACGCGCGGCAACGGACTGCTCGCGGCAATC
>JBNMLI010000194.1:0-3228 GCA_050874765.1 Alistipes sp. | reverse complement strand
CCCACCATCACGCCGAGTTCCTCGCGCGCCGCCCTGATGAAGTCTGACACGATAAGGAAGTAACCCGGGAAACCCATCGTCTTCATTATATGCAACTCGAATTTGAGTCGCTCCGCCACATCGGGCGCGAGCGGGTCGCCGTAACACTTTTTCGCGCCGTCCATCGCCAATTTGGCAAGGTAGTCGGCTTCGAGTTTTATACGATACAACTTGTCGTATCCGCCGAGTTTCTCGATTTTTTTGTTCGCCTCCGCCTCGCTTACGACCACATTGCCGTTTTCGTCCTGCGTAAACTCGTCGAACAAATCCTTATCGGTCAGTCGCTTGCGATACTCCTCCTCGGTGCCGAACTCCTCGGGAATGTTGAACGTCGGCATAATCGGAGCATGGTTTATCGTGTAGGTTTCGACCGAATCGCAAATCGCCACCGTATTCTCCAACGCCTCGGGGTAAGCGGCAAACACCTCGTTCATCTCCGCCCGCGTCTTCATCCACTCCTGTTTCGAGTAGAGCATACGCTTCGGGTCGTCCAAATCGCGCCCCGTATTGAGGCAAATCAGACGGTCGTGCGCCTCGGCATCGTCCTCGTCGGTAAAATGGACATCGTTGGTGCAGATAAGCTTTATGTTGTGTTTCTTCGAAAATTCGACCAAATGCTTGTTTACCTCCAACTGCATGGGGTAGGCCTCGTGGTTGGCTCGCTCGACAGTCGCTTTGTGCAGTTGCAATTCGAGATAGTAGTCGTCGCCGAATATGCTCTTGTGCCACAGCACGCTCTGCTCCGCCGCCTCAATCTGCCCCGCAGTGATGAGTTTCGGAATCTCGCCGCCCAAGCACGCCGAACAGCAGATTATGCCCTCGTGGTACTTCTCCAATTCGGCATGGTCGGTACGCGGACGCATATAGAAACCTTCGGTCCACGCCTTCGACACGATTTTTATCAGGTTCTTGTAACCCTTCTGATTTTTCGCAAGCAGAATGAGGTGATAACCGCTCTGGTCCTCCTTGGAATTTTTGACACTCAACCCGTTGCGCGCAACATAGACCTCGCAACCGAGTATAGCCTTGAAGTCCTCCTTCGGCAGGCGGTCGAGTTTCGCCTTCGCCTCCGCCAAAGCCTGTTCGGGATTCTCGCCGCGCTCTGCGTCGGTCGCCGTGCCGTCCTCCAAGCGGGCAATGAGCCCCGAGAGTTCCGCCACCTTCTTTTTGCGCTCGCCGTTCTTCTTGTTCACATAGTTCCAAAACTCCTTTATACCGAACATATTTCCGTGGTCGGTAATGGCAATACCCCTCATTCCGTCGGCAATGGCCTTATCCACAAGGCGCGGAATGCTTGCCTGACCATCGAGAATCGAGTACTGCGTGTGAACGTGAAGATGAACGAAATCGTGCATAATACAAGTCGAGATTATTTAGGACAAATATAGGAATAAAATTTGTATATTTACGGTAGGAAAAGCCGTAAATTATCAACAAAAACCGCCACGCCTATGCAAACCGATGATTTGATTGTTGTTGCCGAATATACGACCTCCATGGAGGCAGAACTGGCAAAAACTCTTTTGACGAGTGCCGGCATCTATGCCGAGATTCACAACCCCTATATGACCGACATATATCCGGGTGTTGTGGCTGCCCAACTGCTTGTTACGGCAGAGCGTGCCGACGAGGCTCGACAACTGCTCGATGCCCGACAGGACTAATCCTCCGTGTTCCATACACGCCACGATGCCTCCGCCTGACGGACAAACATCTCGTGTCCGCCGATGGTGTGTGCGCCGCGCTGGGCTCCGAGTGCGAGAAATCGGGTCTGTGCAGGATTGTAGATTAGGTCGAAAAGCGTGTGATGCGGCGTTAGCGCATCGTAGGGTAGTGCGGGTGCATTTTCCACCGCAGGCGACATTCCTACGGGCGTTGCGTTGATTATAAGTCGGTGCGCAGCAACCACCTCCGCCGTCAGGTCGGCGTATGTCGAATCGCCCCGCTCGCGCTCGCGCGACACGGTGATATACCCGATTCCGCGTTCTTGCAACACATATCGCACCGCTGCCGCGGCTCCGCCACTGCCCAAGACAATGGCTCTCGCGCCCGACATATCGCCACACAACGCAAGCGTAGCCCTGATGCCGGCAACATCTGTGTTGAAGCCCGCAAGTGAGCCGTCCCGCTCGCGCCTTACGCAGTTTACCGCACCGATTGCCGCAGCCTCTGCGGATATGTCGGCAAGGTAGGGCATAACAGCCTTTTTATAGGGAATGGTTACGTTGAATCCGGCAAGATGCCGTGTTGCGGTCGGCATCTGCCCGATGTCCGCAATCTCCGTAAGTGCGTAATCGGCATCGATGCCCTCGCGCACGAATTTCGCATTGAAATACTCCGCCGAGCAGGAGTGTCCGAGCGGATAGCCAATCAATCCAAAGTGTTTCATCGCATCAGAGCAACTTGCCGACAAGCACGAACGAGCCTATGAGCAACACCGTAAACACGATTGCCAAGATGTTGAAATACTTGTCGATAAACGTCTTTATCGGACTGCCGAATTTCCAAATCAGCGCACCGATTACAAAGAATCGCAATCCGCGCGAGATGACCGAAGCGACGATGAACATCGCAAAGTCTATATGGAACAATCCGCCCGAAATAGTAAACAGTTTATACGGCAGCGGCGTAAATCCCGCCGTGAAGACTATCCAAAAATTGTATTGGTTATAGAGATTCTGCACCCGCACGAACGACTCCTCCGTGAAGACGTGCGTGAAGAAAAAGTTTGCCAACGCGGTATATTCGCCCGTAGGCGTCTGCCACAAGAAGTAGCCGATTCCGTAACCTGCGATTGCGCCCACAATCGAGCCGGCAAGACATATCGCCGAGAATCGGAACGACCGCGACACAGCACCTATGCACAACGCAATCAGCAACACATCGGGCGGAATCGGAAAAAACGACGATTCGGCAAAAGCGAACAGGAACAGAGCCAATGCCCCCCAGCGCGAGTCGCCCCACGAGAGCATCCAATCATATAATCTTTTGACAGGTTTCATATCCGCAAAGGTACTCTATCGCCGCCTATTTTGCAATATCCGACCGTGCAATTATTTCTCTGTGTCAGCCTCCGCGGCCTCTTGCTCGGCAAAAAACTCGGGTTTGCTTTGTTTTATGAAATCGATTGCATCGGTCAGTCCCTCCGAGAATTTGGCAAAATCCTCTTTATATAAGAAGATTTTGTGG
>JBNMLI010000193.1:0-3299 GCA_050874765.1 Alistipes sp. | reverse complement strand
CTCCAACAGCAACACTCGCGAGCCGTTGCGGGCGGCCGTACCTGCCGCCATCAAGCCTGCGGCACCTGCACCGACGACAATGACATCGTATTGTGGTTCGGTCGTAATATCGTTCATCTCTTCCATAATTGCGCAAAGTTACGATTTAGATTCGGGATTTGCCCAATAAAACTCCAAAAAATGTTCGCCCGCCCCGATTTACAAGCCCCGCAGCCAAAAAAGTTGCAACTTTCCACGGCGTATTGTATCTTCGTGGCGACTTATGAAAAACATTGTATTTGATTTGGGCGGGGTCGTTTTTGCCCGCAATCCGCAACGGTGTCCGAAGGGGCTGACCGAATTTTTCGCTTTCATCTCGGCTCCCGAGATGCCCGTTTTCTGGAACGAGTACGACCGTGGCACGGTTACTATGCGACAGGTCGTGGAGGCGTTGTGCGATTTCCACGGTTGTTCGCGTGCGGTTGCCGAAGCCAACATACAGACCGCTATCGCCTTGCAGGAGGAGATTATCTGCACGCGCAACCTGATTGCCGACTTGAAGGCGGCGGGCTACGCGCTCTATGTGCTGTCGAATATGGCGCAGGAGTTCATCGACTTTCTGCGCACGCTGGGCGTTTACGCGCTGTTCGACGGCGATGTCGTTTCGTGCGAGGAACACACCGTCAAGCCCGAACGCCGTATCTTCGAGATTTTGCTCTCGCGCTACCGCCTCGCGCCCGCCGACACACTGTTTATCGACGACCGCCCCGCCAACATCGCCACGGGTGCCGCGTTGGGACTCGCGACCTTCCTCTTCGATGCGCGCAATCCCGAAGAGAGTTGCTCGCGTCTGCGCAAGATGTTGCTGTAAACCATCGTTTTGCCGTCCGAAAAGTCGCTCATCGAGTCGTAATCGGGCACACCGACATTTTATACTACAAATCGAACACGCTTGGCACAATCTGTGTCGGTACATTTGCGCAATCAAATTTATCGACCGAGCAATGAAAATCGTCATATCGCCCGAATACCGCGTCATCGAGAGCCAACTGCGAACACTCCTCTGCCAAGACACGCCGCACGGCGATGTGCTGCGCGATGCCCGCAATCTGATAGTCCGCACCCGCATCGGCAACAACGATTTGGTCGTAAAGCGATATGGTCGCCCCTACTTTTTCAATCGCATAGCCTACACCCTATTCCGCAAGAGCAAACCCGAGCGCGCCTACCAAAACGCGCTACGGCTCCGCGCAATGGGCTATTCCACGCCCGAGGCGGTTGCCTACGCCACACACCGCAGCGGCGGGCTGTACGACTACGGCACATTCATCTGCCCCTATTGCCCCTGTCCGACCGTCGAATCGGCAGTTGCCGACCCCGACTCTCTGCCGAAGGAGTTGCTCGATGCGCTGGCGGCATATACCGCCCAAATGCACAACGACGGCATCTATTTCTACGACTACAACCTCGGCAACATACTCTACGACCACACCAATGGCGAATATCATTTCACGCTGATAGACTGCAACCGCATCAATTTCTACGACAAACCCATCTCGTTCCATAAATGCGTCAGCGTCCTCTACTGCCTCAATTTCTCGCCCGAGCAATACATCTACTTTATGTGCAAATATGCCCGCTACCGCAACGTGAACTGGAAAATAGTGAGCGGAGCCGTGCTGCTCAAACAGGAGTTGAGCCTCACCCGCCGCCTCAAACACTGGTTCAAACACACCTTCCGCCTCACCACTTATATAAATTAGAAGGTAGTTTTTTTGCGGTGGCTGTAATGCCATCGCAAATCAAATAGCTATGTCATAGCGAATCTCGCTAATGTCGTGGCTATATACATTTGTGTAGTAAATAGTAAAATAAAATATCAACAAGAAGTCATGCCACATTTGCGCAAGCAAATGAGTTGGCATCTACCGCTGTTTTATCACTATCCGACACCTACCGACACAATGGTAGATGGCAATCAATCTTCGCATAGACCCCAATCGGGTATCAGCACCCGCATCGGTTGCTCGATTGTGCCATGACTTTTTTATACTTTGCGCGAGGCTGTTCACCTCGCGCAAAACAAAATAGGAGTTCTATTAGGACTTGGAAAACTTATGAGTAATTGCTCATAACCGACTACTCTTCACTACTCACTATCCACTACTCACTATCCACTATCCACTACTCACTATCCCGCTATCTGCGGAACATCGGCATCTTCGGCATTTGGAGTTTGCCGCCCGCCGCCATCTTCATCATCTTGCGCGTGTCCTCGAATTGTTTGAGCAGGCGATTCACGTCTGCCATAGTCGTGCCGCTGCCCTTGGCTATGCGCTCGCGACGGCGTGCGTTGATAATCTCGGGGTGTTCGCGCTCCTGCGGAGTCATCGAGCCGATAATCGCCTCGGTCTGCTTGAAGGCATCGTCGCCAATCTCCACGTTTTTGAGCATCTTGCCCATACCCGGTATCATCGACGCAATGTCTTTCAGGTTGCCCATCTTCTTGATTTGGTTGATTTGGGCTATGAAGTCGTTGAAATTGAACTGGTTCTTGACGATTTTCTTTTTCAGCCGACGCGCCTCCTCCTCGTCGTACTGCTCCTGCGCACGCTCGACCAGCGACACGACATCGCCCATACCGAGTATGCGGTCAGCCATACGCTCGGGGTGGAAGACCTGCAAGGCGTCCATCTTCTCGCCGCTCGAAATGAATTTGAGCGGTTTGTTCACGACCGACCGAATCGAAATCGCAGCACCGCCGCGCGTGTCGCCGTCCAATTTCGTCAGCACCACGCCGTCGAAGTCGAGGCGGTCGTTGAACTCCTTGGCGGTGTTCACCGCGTCCTGACCCGTCATCGAATCGACCACAAAGAGCGTTTCGCTCGGCTTGACGGCAGCCTTGATGGCTGTTATCTCCTCCATCATCGCCTCATCGACCGCCAGACGACCCGCCGTATCGACGATGACGACATTGAAGTTGTTCGCACGCGCATACTTGATGGCATTCTCGGCTATCTGCACTGGGTTCTTGTTGCCCTCCTCCGTATAGACCGGCACGCCAATCTGCTCGCCGAGGATTTTCAACTGGTCGATTGCCGCAGGACGATAGACGTCGCCCGCAACGAGCAACACCTGCCGACCCTTCTTGCTCTTGATGAACGAGGCGAGTTTGCCCGAGAAGGTCGTCTTACCCGAACCCTGCAAGCCGGCAATCAGCACAACCGCAGGTGTACCCTCCAACTTGATGTCGGTCGCCGTACCGCCCATCAGCGCAGCCAATTCGTCGCGGACGATTTTGGTCATCATCTGCCCCGGCT
>JBNMLI010000192.1:0-3318 GCA_050874765.1 Alistipes sp. | reverse complement strand
TCCACGCGCAAAGGCAACCGCCCCTCCTATATCCGCTCGGCTCCCGAGCCGATTTCGCGCCCGATGTACGAGAAGTTCCTCGCCACGTTGGAGCAGACGCTCTCCCGCCCCGTTGCCCACGGGCAGTTCGGAGCCGACATGAAGGTCGCACTCGTAAACGACGGCCCCGTAACCATCTGCATCGATTCCAAAAACAGGGAGTAACCGCAGGCAGGCGGTGCATCAAGACAAGACAATCGGATAAAGCATTGCGAAGAGAATAAGAGTGCCTCGTCGGGAAATTCGCTCATACATAAAATCCGTATCGCAAACACCCCTATGCACAAAAAATCCGCGCCGGAAAACCGACGCGGATTGTGCCCAGGACGAGACTCGAACTCACACGGACGTAATTGTCCACTACCCCCTCAAAGTAGCGTGTCTACCAATTCCACCACCTGGGCTTCGGGAGTGCTATTTTCCGAAATAGCAGGGCAAAGGTAGTTCTTTTTTTTATATGCGCAAAGAAAATCGGTAATTTTTTACGCATTTCTTGCATTTCTCCGCCCATAACCCCCAATTTCTGCCACTCATTTTGACCGCCGAACTTGCTTTTTGATTGGCAAAGCGTTATCTTTGCAAGTCAAATGCTTAAAATTTTCGCACACAGAATGATTGAAACACTGAAATTCTACAAGGACTTCCCGAAACAGGGTATCAATTTTATCGATATTATCCCGTTTTTGCAGTCGCGCAAAGCATTTAGCGAGGTTGTCGAGGCACTCAACCGCGCGACCACTTCGCCCAACATCGCAGCACCCGAGGCGCGTGCGTTTTTGTTTGCCGCGCCGCTGCTGACGGCAGACGGTTGCGTCGAGAATATCATTCCGATGCGCAAGAGCGGCAAGTTGCCCTTCAACGAGGGCGACCTCATCGAGGTGCAGATTGAGAAGGAGTACGGCTTCGACAAACTCTACTACCGTCCGAGCGACATCGCCGCAGGCGTGCCTACGGGCGACACGTTCGAGATTACGCTGCTTGACGATGTGCTTGCCACGGGTGGCACGGCAGAGGGCATAGCCCGCTCGCTCGAACACCTTACGGTCGAGCGCGACGGTCGGCAGTACAAGGTGCGCGTCAAGGAGTTCATCTTCCTTGTAGGCATACCCGAAATCGGCGGCCGCGAGCGTCTGGAAAAAATCGCACCCGTTACGACGCTGATGGACATTTAGGGTCGGCTGTCGCACACAACGAACAACAATACGGGCGGGTACACTGGTATCCGCCAAGGAAACGACAAATATAAAAACATATACACGATGAAATTCAAGGAGTACAAAAATCTCGATTTGCCTGCATTGGCAGAGGAGGTACTGCACGAGTGGGACGCCGAAGATACGTTCCACAAGAGCATCTCCACGCGCGAGGGACACCCGACGTTTGTCTTCTACGAAGGTCCGCCCTCGGCAAACGGTATGCCGGGTATCCACCACGTCATGGCGCGTACAATCAAGGATATAATCTGCCGCTACAAGACGCAGTGCGGCTACGAAGTTCACCGCAAGGCGGGTTGGGACACCCACGGTCTGCCCGTCGAGTTGGGTGTCGAGAAGTCGCTCGGCATCACCAAGGAGGACATCGGCAAGAAAATCTCTGTCGAGGAGTACAACCGCCGTTGCCGCGAGGACGTGATGAAGTTCACGGGCGTATGGAGCCGACTGACGCGCCAAATGGGTTATTGGGTGAACCTCGACGACCCCTACATCACCTACGACAACAAATATATCGAAACGCTGTGGTATCTGCTCAAACGACTCTACGAGAAGGGACTGCTCTATAAGGGCTACACCATTCAGCCATACTCGCCTGCCGCAGGTACGGGTCTTTCGACCCACGAGTTGAACCAACCGGGTTGCTACCGCGACGTTAAGGATACCACCTGCACGGCGCAGTTCCGCATCAAGCGCGACGAGCGCAGCGAGTTCCTGTTCCGCGATGTGCAAGGCGACCTCTACTTCCTTGCATGGACGACCACTCCGTGGACACTGCCGTCGAACACGGCACTCTGCGTTGGTCCAAATATAGAGTATGTGCGCGTAAAGTGCCACAACCCATATACCGACATCGCCGAAACCATAGTTATGGCAAAGGACCTCGTGCCTGCCTACTTCACCAAGAAGATGGAGGGAACGTTCGAGGTCGGCACGGAGGTATATAAAGGCACCGACTTGGCGGGCATTCGCTACGAGCAACTCATTCCGTGGGTAAAGCCTATGGCGGAGTTGGGCGATGCGTTCCGCGTCATCGTCGGCGACTACGTTACCACTTCCGACGGTACGGGTATCGTCCACATCGCGCCGACCTTCGGTGCCGACGACGACCGTGTGGCTCGTGCCGCAGGCATCGCGCCGCTCTTTATGACCGACACGGCGGGCAAGAACTACCCTATGGTTGACCGCAGCGGCCGCTTCTTCCGCTTGGAGGATTTGGACGCCGAATTTGTCCGCACCCACGTCGATGTGGAGGCTTACCGCCCGTGGGCAGGTCGCTACGTCAAGAATGCCTACGACGAGGCGTTGAAGGATAGCGACACCACACTCGACATCGACATCTCGGTAACGCTCAAAGCCGAGAACAAAGTCTTCAAAATCGAGAAGCACACCCACTCCTATCCGCACTGCTGGCGTACCGACAAGCCCGTGCTCTACTACCCGCTCGACTCGTGGTTCATCAAGACCACGGCTCTGCGCGACCGTATGATAGAGCTCAACAAGACTATTCACTGGCAACCCGAATCGACAGGCTCGGGTCGTTTCGGCAAGTGGCTGGAAGGCTTGGTCGATTGGAACCTCTCGCGCTCGCGCTTCTGGGGTACGCCACTGCCTATTTGGGCTACGGAGGACCACTCCGAACTCAAATGTATCGGCTCCATCGAGGAGCTCTTCGCCGAAATCGACAAGGCAATCGCCGCAGGCATTATGAAGGAGAATCCGTACAAAACATTCCGCGTGGGCGATATGTCGAAGGAGAACTACTCGACCGCACACATCGACCTGCACAAGCCATACGTCGATTCCATCGTCCTCGTTTCGTCGAAGGGCGAGCCTATGCGCCGCGAGAGCGACCTCATCGATGTTTGGTTCGACTCGGGTGCGATGCCGTATGCGCAGCTGCACTATCCGTTCGAGAATGCCGACCGCTTCGACAAGGTCTTCCCTGCCGACTTCGTCGCCGAGGGTGTCGACCAGACGCGCGGTTGGTTCTTCACCCTGCACGCCATCGCCACGATGCTTTTCGACAGCGTGGCATTCAAGAATATCATCTCCAACGGTCTGGTGC
>JBNMLI010000191.1:0-3333 GCA_050874765.1 Alistipes sp. | reverse complement strand
TTCGACGGTGCGCGTATGTTGCCCGAGCCGTTGCAACCCGATTTGGACAGCAAAATACAGTGGGGCTACAACGTAAAGCACATAGAGAAGATATTCGAGCGTCAGAAAGCTGTTGCCGAGAAGGTTACGCGACTGTTTGCCGACAACGGAGTGCGCACGATGATAATGAAGGGAATAAGCGTAGCCACCTACTACCCTACGCCTTCGCACCGTCAGTTCGGCGACATCGACATCTACCTTATGGGCGACTACGCCAAAGGCAACGCACTCATCGCAGCCAAAGGCATTGCCGTCAAATACGACTACTTCGTCCACTCCGAATTTATGGTAAACGGCGTCAATATCGAGAACCACGAAACCTTCGTCAATGCCCGCGTCAATCGCACGGGGGCATACGTCGAGAGCGAATTGGAGCAACTTGCCCGCGATGTGCGTCCGCACCCGATTGTGGAGGGTGCTTTTGCACCGTCGCCCGAGTTCAACGCGCTCTTTCTCACGCGCCACGCCACATGGCACTACGCCCGCGAGTGCGTGCGACTGCGCGATGTCTGCGACTGGGCAGTGTTCCTCCACCACGAAGCCGATAATATGGACACCGAGCGCGTGATGCGCAATCTGCGCGAGAGCGGACTGGAACGCTACGCCGCCATCATCACCGAAATCTGTCGCAACTACTTGGGGCTGGACAAGAGCCTGCCCTTCTCGGCAGAGTATCACGACATTGCCGAGCGCGTCAAGCACGATATACTGACCTTCGAGAATCCCGACAAGTTCCGCGATGTGAGCCTGTGGCGCGTATTCGTTTGCAAAATACGCAACCGCCTCAACCGCAAATGGTGCTACGACGAAGTCGTCCCCGACAGTTTCTGGGGCAATATCGGCTACTCCGTAAAGAATTATCTGTCAAGACCGTTGGCTATCTTCAAGGCTCACGTCTGACGCTCTTACAACCGTTCGAGCAACCGCGCAATCGGCGGTATGCGCAACACGGGCAGCAATGCGCGTGCAGGCAACAGACGGCACAGCCCGACCTCGACCTTCGTCAGCAAACCGGGAATGCACTTGCGCCTGCGGCGGAACATCGCCCGCAGACCGCAACGCGCGACATCGCGTGCCGACATCATCACGCCGAACCGACGCAGTCGGCGGCGCATCTTATCGCTCAACTTATAGAGCGGCGTATCCACCGCCCCGGGAAATACCGTCGTAACGCTCACTCCACACGGGCGAAACTCATACCACAGCGACTGCCCGAAGTTGCGCAGCAGTGCCTTGGTCGAGCCATAGAGCGACATCGTAGGATAGGGTGTCCAGACGGTCATCGACGACATAATCAGAATATGCCCCTCGCCACGGCTGCACATCTGTTCGCCCAGCATTCGGCACAATTTCATCGGCGCGACGCAATGAATCGCCACTATGCGGTCGATTTCCTCGGGCGATGCTTTCAGAAAAGTGCCGCAATGCAGAATTCCCGCATTACTGATTAGAATATCGACCTCCGCCCCGCGCTCGCCACACCAATCGCAAATACTCTGCGCCGCATCGGCGTGCGACAAATCGGCATAAAGAGCCAACGCCTCCACTCCGTAGTCGCGCCTCAACGCCTCGGCAACCGCCTCGTTATCCTCGGCGCGGTTGCTCACGACGATTATGTTGTGTCCGCGTGCGGCAAGTTGTCGGGCATATTCCAGACCGATGCCCGACGATGAACCCGTTATAAGTGCATATCTCATAGATGCAAAGATACGCCTATTTACACCAAAGCGCACAACAAATCGAAATTTTTGATAATTTCGCCGTCGCAAAACAATACAACACCAATCGCTATGCCGCCTTTTGTCAGAGGAATCCTCACCATACTGTTGCTCACCTGCTCCAATGTCTTCATGACACTCGCTTGGTACGGACAGGTCTTTTTCAAGAGCAAAATCGAACGTTTCGGACTGCTCGCCGTCATCTTTTTCAGCTGGCTCGTGGCATTTGCCGAGTACTGCTTCATGGTACCCGCCAACCGCAGCGGCAGTGCCGAGTTCGGCGGGCCATTCTCCATTTGGGAGTTGAAGGTGATTCAGGAGGCTGTGTCGCTGACCGTCTTCACCGTCGTCGTACTGCTTCTGATGAAGAACGAAACCCTGCGCTGGAACCATGTCGTAGGCTTCCTGTTCCTCGTCCTTGCGGTCTTCTTCATCTTCAAGAAATAAGCATACATCTCGCACAAGACACTTGCATCTGCGCATTTTTTACGCTATATTCGCAGTTATGGAGCGCAAGCTGAACGACATACTCAAACAATACTGGGGCTACGACGAGTTCCGCCCCATGCAACGCGAAATCATCGAGTCGGTACTCGATGGCAGAGATACGCTTGCACTGATGCCTACGGGTGGCGGAAAATCAATCACTTACCAACTGCCTACGCTCGCAAGCGAGGGTATGTGCATCGTCGTAACTCCGCTTATCGCCCTGATGAAGGACCAAGTTGACCGCCTGCGCGGCCGCGGCATCGCGGCAGTCGCCATTCACTCGGGTCTTTCCGCCCGACAAATCGACATCGCGCTCGACAACTGCGTCTATGGCGACACCAAATTCCTCTACCTCGCACCCGAACGCCTCGCCGCCGAAACGTTCCGACTGCGCGTACAGCGTATGCCCGTCGCACTGCTTGCGGTCGATGAGGCGCACTGTATTTCGCAATGGGGCTACGACTTCCGCCCCTCCTATCTGCGCATAGCCGAGTTGCGCCGACTGATTCCCGACGCCCCCGTGCTTGCGCTGACGGCATCGGCTACACCGATGGTTGCCGAGGATATTATGCGCAATCTCCACTTTGCCGAGCCCAACATTCTGCGCAGTTCATTCGCCCGCCCCAACCTTGCCTACGCCGTCCGCCATGTCGATGACAAGAACGAGCAACTGTTGCGCGTCATCAACAATGTCGAGGGCGCGGGCATCGTCTATGTCCGTCTGCGCGAGGCAGCCGAGAAGGTCGCCGCCTTTCTGCACGACAACGGCATTGCGGCAAGCTACTACCACGGCGGTCTGCCCTACGCCGAGCGCAACATTCGGCAGGACGAATGGGTATCGGGCAAAACCCGCATCATGGTCGCCACCAATGCCTTCGGTATGGGTATCGACAAGGCGGACGTGCGTTTTGTCGTTCACTACTCGATGTGCGATTCGCTCGAAAGCTACTATCAGGAGGCGGGTCGTGCGGGTCGCGACGGCAAGCGCAGCTATGCCGTACTGCTCGTCGCGCCCGACGACGGCAGCCGCATACGCCGTCGTTTCGAGCAGGAGTTCCCGAAAATCGAAATCGTCAAATCCATCTAC
>JBNMLI010000190.1:0-3340 GCA_050874765.1 Alistipes sp. | reverse complement strand
GGGTACTGATACCCGATTCGGGTCTATGTGAAGATTGACTGCCATCTACATTTGTTAGTGATTAGTGGTCAGTGGCTAGTGATTAGTAAGTTTTATCTGTTTAGCTGATAGTGCAAAAACTAACCACTATTCACTATTCACTAACCACTAACCACTAACCACTATTCACTAACCACTAAACAAAGGTAGATGCCAACTCATTTGCTTGCGCAAATGTGGCATGACTCTTTATTTGATTTTTTCACTAATCACCAGCCACTATTCACTGACCACTAAACAAAGGTAGATTGCCACGGCACTGCGTGCCTCGCAATGACTTGTTTGATTTATTTGCAGTGGCTGTTGCCACTGCAAAGCACTAACCACTAAACAATGCCTCGCACAAAACAAAATAGGAGAACTCCCAGACAATAAGCCACCTGTCATACCCTATACAAATTTTTACTATCTTTACAGAAGATAGGCTGCACCTCGGGAGAAAAAATGAATCCTTCATTTTGTTCTCCCCTCGGTTTGCACTATCTTTGCCCCAAATAAACACATACACTATGGCAAAAGAGTACAAACGATACCTCATCACATCGGCGTTGCCGTATGCCAACGGTCCCGTGCATATCGGGCATTTGGCGGGCGTGTATATCCCTTCGGACATCTACACGCGCTACTTGCGTCTGCGCGGTCGCGATGTGATTCACATCTGCGGCAGCGACGAACACGGCGTGCCGATTACCATAAAGGCTAAAAAAGAGGGCATCACGCCCCAGCAGGTGGTGGACCGCTACCACGCAATCATAAAGAAGTCGTTTGCCGACCTCGGCATCTCGTTCGACATCTACTCGCGTACCTCGTCGGCAGTACACGCGCAGACGGCATCGGCATTCTTCCGCAAACTCTACGACGACGGCAAGTTCATCGAGCGCACCTCCGAGCAGTACTACGACGAGGAGGCGCAGGCGTTCCTTGCCGACCGCTACATCGTCGGCACCTGCCCGCGTTGCGGCAACGAGCGTGCCTACGGCGACCAGTGCGAGGCGTGCGGCGCGACACTCTCGCCCGACGAACTCATCAATCCGCACTCGGCAATTTCGGGTTCGCCACTGGTAAAGCGCGAAACGAAGCACTGGTATCTGCCTCTGAATGAGTACGAAACGTTCCTACGCAAGTGGATTTTGGAGGGACACCGCGAGTGGAAACCCAATGTCTATGGGCAGTGCAAGAGTTGGCTCGACGGCGGTCTGCAACCGCGTGCCGTGAGCCGCGACCTCGATTGGGGCATACCTGTGCCTGTCGAGGGTGCCGAAGGCAAGGTACTCTATGTGTGGTTCGATGCGCCAATCGGTTATATATCTGCTACAAAGGAACTTACACCCGACTGGGAGAAGTATTGGAAGAGCGACGACACCAAACTCGTCCACTTTATCGGCAAGGACAACATCGTCTTCCACTGCATCGTCTTCCCGTCGATGCTCCAAGCGCACGGCGGTTACATACTGCCCGACAATGTGCCGGCAAACGAGTTCCTGAACCTCGAAGGCGACAAAATCTCGACCTCGCGCAACTGGGCGATTTGGCTCAACGAGTATTTGGAGGAGTTCCCGGGCAAGCAGGACGTGCTGCGCTATGTGCTGTGCGCCAATGCGCCCGAGAGCAAGGACAACGACTTCACGTGGAAGGATTTTCAGGCACGCAACAACAACGAGTTGGTCGCTGTGCTGGGCAACTTCGTAAACCGCGCTTTGGTGCTGACACACAAGTATTTCGATGGTAAGATACCTGCTTGCGGCGCGCTCAACGACTACGACCGCGCGACCATTAAGGAGCTGTCGCAAATCAAGGGTTCGCTCGAAAACAACATCGAGAATTACCACTTCCGCGAGGCGTTGAAGGACGCGATGTCGTTTGCCCGCATCGGCAACAAGTACCTCGCCGACACCGAGCCGTGGAAACTCATCAAGACCGACGCCGAGCGCGTGAAGACCATTCTGAACATCGCGTTGCAGATTACGGCGAACATCGCCATCGCGTGCGAGCCGTTTATGCCGTTCACGGCGGAGAAGATTCTGCGTATGCTCCGCATCGACAAGTTGGGCTGGGAGCAGTTGGGTCGCACCGATTTGCTCGCCGCAGGCCACGAAATCGGCAAGGCAGAGTTGCTCTTCGAGAAGATTGAGGACGATGTGATTCAGCAACAACTCGACAAGTTGGCGGCGATTAAGGCGGCAAATATGGCTGCCGAAGTGAAGGCGGCACCGCAAAAGGAGGAGTGTTCGTTCGACGATTTCCAGAAGATGGACATTCGCGTTTCGACGATTTTGGCAGCCGAGAAGGTCGCCAAGACCAAGAAATTGCTCAAACTGACCATCGACACGGGCATCGACCACCGCACCATTGTTTCGGGTATTGCCGAACACTACGCGCCCGAGGAGTTGGTCGGCAAGCAGGTTCTGGTGCTTGTCAATTTGGCTCCGCGCGAGTTGAAGGGCATACTTTCGCAGGGCATGATACTGATGGCGGAGGACGCATCGGGCAAACTGCGACTGTTGCAACCCGACGAAAAGACCAATGCGGGAGCAGTGGTAGGATAGCAACAAGCGAAACAAACAGAGTAACAATTATTGCGCGGTGTTCCACGGGGAACATCGCGCATAATATAAGTAACACAATGAATTGGAAGGAGTTAGGTTTTAATTATGTGCGCACGGCAGAGAATGTGCGCATCGAATTCAAGGATGGCAAATGGGGCGAGCCGCTCTACACGGCGGACGAATACATATCGCTGCACATTTCGGCGGCGTGCTTGAATTACGGCTTGGAGTGCTTCGAGGGATTGAAGGCATTTCGCGGAGCGGACGGCAAAGTAAGGCTGTTTCGCGTAGCCGACAACGCACGTCGTATGCAGGCATCGGCTCGCAAATTGTGTTTGCCCGTACCGCCCGAGGAGTTGTTCGTCGGGGCTTGCGAGGAGATTGTTCGACGCAATATCGACTTTGTACCGCCTTACGAAACGGGTGCGACGCTCTATTTGCGCCCGATTTTACTCGGTTCGCAGCCTTGTTTGGGCGTGCGTTCGGTACAAGATGCGACGCTCATAATCTACGCATCACCAGTAGGACCATACTTCAAGGAGGGTATTCGTCCGCTCACCGTCGCGATAGACCGCAGTCAGGACCGTTCTGCTCCACGTGGAACAGGCGACATAAAGGCGGGCGGCAACTACGCTTCGAGTATGCTCTCGAACGAGAATGCCCACGATTTGGGCTATTCGGCGGTCATCTATTCCGATTCGGTCGAACACAAGTATATAGAGGAGTGCGGCGCGGCTAACTTCTTCGGTATCAAG
>JBNMLI010000189.1:0-3391 GCA_050874765.1 Alistipes sp. | reverse complement strand
TTGTAATACAATAAACTGCAACTGTCCGCCGTTGGAGTTTTCGGTTGAAATCATATTAAAATAATTATATGTATATGAAAAAGTTTCTATTTCCGATGGTACTTGCCGTGGCTTTGGCGGTATCGTCATGCTCGAAGTACAGATACGAAACGGTGCCCGACGATGCGACGGCAACCCGTATCTATACGCTCGACAACGGACTGAAAGTCTATATGTCCGTGAACAAGGAGAAGCCGCGTGTGCAGACGCTGATTTCGGTGCGTGTCGGCTCGAAGAACGACCCTGCCGAAACCACGGGTTTGGCGCACTATTTTGAACACCTTATGTTCAAGGGTACGGAGCATTTCGGCACGCAGGACTATGCAGCCGAGAAACCGATGCTCGACGAAATCGAGCGGCTGTTCGAGGTCTATCGTACCAAGACCGACGATGCCGAGCGCAAGGCAATCTACGCCCAAATCGACAGCGTGTCGCAGGAGGCGTCGAAATTGGCTATTCCGAACGAGTACGACAAACTGATGACTGCCATAGGTGCCAACGGCACTAATGCGTGGACCTCCTACGACGAAACGACATATATGGAGGACATACCGTCGAACCAAATCGAAAATTGGGCGAAGATTCAGGCGGACCGCTTCACGAACCCTGTGATTCGCGGATTCCACACCGAGTTGGAGACGGTTTACGAGGAGTACAATATGGGTCTGACCGACGATACGCGCAAGTCGTTCGAGAAGTTGCAGCAGTTGCTGTTGCCGAATCACCCTTACGGTCAGCACTCGGTCATCGGCTTGCAGGAGCATCTGAAAAATCCGTCGATAACCAACATCAAGAACTACTTCAAGACCTACTATGTGCCTAACAATATGGCAATATGTATGGTGGGCGATTTCGACCCCGACAAGGCGATTGAGATTATCGACAAATACTTCGGCTCGCTTACGCCGAACAAGAATTTGCCCGAGCCTGTGGCGATGGTCAAGGAGGAGATTACCGAGCCTCGCACCGCCGACATCTACGGCTTGGAGAGCGAAATGGTATTCCTCGGCTGGGCTACGGGCGATGCTTGCAGCGACGATGCGATGATGCTCAACCTCGCTTCGTCCATCATCTACAACGGCAAGTGCGGATTGGTCGATACCGACCTCGTGCAGAAGCAGAAGGTGTTGCTGGGTACAGGTTTCGGCGACCAACTCTCCGATGCTGGCTTCTTTATGATGGTCGGCACGCCGAAGCAGGGTCAGTCGCTCGACGAGGTACGCGACCTGTTGCTCGGCGAGGTAGCCAAACTGCGCAACGGCGAGTTCGACGAGTCGCTGCTGCAATCGATTATCGCCAACTACAAGCGTGCGCGTATGTCGGAAATCGAGGATAATTTCGACCGTGCCTATATGATGGCGCAGTCGTTCATTCACGGCGAGAAGTGGGCAGACGAGGTAGCCTCCATCGACCGTGCTTCGCGCGTAACCAAGGCGGACATCGTAAAGTGGGCGCAGGAGCGTCTGACCGAGAACGGCTATGCTGTGGTCTATAAGCATCAGGGCAAGGACGAGACCGAGACGAAAATCGACAAACCGCACATCACCCCGATTGCAACCAACCGCGACGCTTCGAGCGAGTTCCTCAACACAATCGCTGCATCGGAGGTCGAGCCTATCGAGCCGGTGTTCATCGACTTCGACAAAGATATGTCGGTTACCAAGATGAACGGCAACATCGACGTGCTTTACAAGCAAAATCAGACCAACGGTCTGTTCTGCCTCGTCTATCTCTACGACTTCGGTACCGATTCCGACCCTAAAATCTCGGCTGCCATAGAGTATATGAATCTGCTCGGCACCGACAGCAAGTCGTTGGAGGAGATACAACGCGAATTGTATGCCTTGGCGTGCGATTTCAATATCGTTACCACGCGCAACCATACCTATGTCGTAGTGAACGGCATCGACGAGAATATCGAGAAGGCGATGGCGATTGTCGAGGATTATATCGCCAACGTGGCAGGCAACGACGAGGTGCTTGCCGAGGTCAAGAGCGACATTCTGAAACAGCGCGAGAACGAAAAGGCGGAGCAGTCGAGCAACTTCTCGGCACTCATTCAGTATTGTATGTACGGTCCCGAAGTGATTGCACGCAACACGCTCACCAACGCCGCGTTGTCGGCTCTGTCGTCCGACGATTTGCTGTCGAGCATTCACGCACTGCCGGGTATGAAGCACAAGGTGATGTACTATGGTCCCGAGAAGAAGGGCGCGTTGCTGCGTATGCTCAACAATTCGCACCGCTTGGCTGACAACCTCATCGAGGTGAAGTCGTTGCCGATAAAGACGCGCGTGGTTGCCGAGCCGGAGGTCATCTTTGCGCAGTACGATGCCAAGCAGTCGTACTATATGCAGTATTCGTGCCGTGCCGACGATTTGTTCAACGTCGCACTCGACCCTTATACCACTATGTACAACTCCTATTTCAGCGGCGGTATGAACTCCATCGTATTTCAGGAGATGCGCGAGGCTCGCGCCCTTGCCTACTCGGCATACACCAACTATGCCGACGGTCGCACGGTCGAAGACCCCGACTACTTCTATGCCTTCATCGCTACGCAGAACGACAAAATCCATCAGGCTGTTGAGGCATTCGACGAGATTATCGAGAATATGCCCGAGTCGCAGGCGGCATTCGACTTGGCAAAGCAGGGCGTGCTGGCAAATATGGCTTCGCAGCGTGCTACCAAGATGAGCGTGCTGTGGTCGTATGTGAACAACTTGGATAAGGGTCTGCCTGCAAATGTTGACCGCGACAAGGCGATTTACGAGCATATTAAGGATATGACGCTCGCCGATGTGGTAAGTTTCCAGAAACGCTACATCAAGGGCCGCAAATACAACTACTGCATACTCGGCGACAAGAACGATTTGGATATGAAGTATCTCCAATCGCTCGGCAAACTCCGCTTCGTATCGCAGGAGGAGATATTCGGCTACTAAACCGAACGGGAGTTTCGACTCATCTGTTCCAATCGGCATTGCGCACCCCGCGCGATGCCGATTTTTTTGTTGCCGGAGTAGGGGTGGGGCTGTTGCTTGTTGTCGTGTTTGTTGAGGCTCGATGCGGTGGCGGGAAATGATGCCGAATGACAGATATCGGAATGCGCCGTATGTGGCGCACCCTCTTTATACACCGCATTGGCTTTGCACATAATTGTTTGCGCAAGAAAAACGGTCGGCTGCATCTGCAACCGACCGTTTCGTATGTGGTCTTTAACCTGTGTAAGAATAAGCCGTTTTACTGCGCTTTCGGTTCGATGAAGATGTAGAACAGAAGCGGGGTGTAGGCGAGGATTTCGGTGTCGATGGACGATGTATCAACCGACGACGATGCGCCCGTATTGATG
>JBNMLI010000188.1:0-3462 GCA_050874765.1 Alistipes sp. | reverse complement strand
GTAACCCGGTGTGCAGTGGGTGTGGAAGTCGATAGGAATGCTGACCGCCTTTTTGAGCTGCTTGACCAGTCCGCTCACGCGCTGTGGCGGAATCAGTCCCGACATATCCTTGATTGTAATCATATCGGCACCCAGCGCAGCGACCTGCTTTGCCTTATCGACGAAGTAGGCATCGGTGAATACGGGCGCAGGGTTCTTCTTGCCCTTCAAGCGGTCGAGCAGGCTCAACTTCGGATATTTGGGGTCCACCGTGTAGCAAACGGCGCAGTCGGCGATACCGCCGTACTTCTTGACATATTTGATGGTCGATTTGACGTTATCGACGTCGTTCAGACAGTCGAAGATACGCATAATGCCCAGACCGCTCTCGATGGAGTTGCGGCAGAAGCCCTCGATAATCTCGTCCGTGTAAGGGGCGTAGCCGAAGAGGTTGCGACCGCGCGAGAGTGCGGTGAGTTTCGACACGTCGCCAATCGCCTTCTTGATGCTCTCCAAGCGATACCACGGATTTTCGTTCAGGTAGCGCATCACCGAATCGGGTACGGCACCGCCCCAAACCTCCATCGCGTAGAAGTGGGCATCTTTGTAGAACGGCAGACAGCGTTCGATTTGTGCCTGTGTCATACGGGTTGCGAACGACGACTGCTGACCGTCGCGCAGAGTCAAATCTCTGATTTTGAGTTGTTTTGCCATAGTATGTATAATTTGTTGTTCGATTTTCCGTCTGTTGTGTTGTTATCCGGATAACAAAGATATAAAAATTTGCTTCAATCGGCAAAATGTTTTTGGGAATAGTTGGGGAGTGGGTATGACGGGCTTCTTCTCACGTGCGGTTTATTCTAGGAGTTCTAGGAGGTCTATGAGTTTTAGGATAGCAGGAAGGCATTTAGTGTTTTACTATTTCCCAGTTCTCCTAGAACTCCTATATCTCCTAGAACTCTTAAAAAACTATCCACTAAAAACAAAGGTAGATTGCCACGTCGCTGACGCTCCTCGCAATGACTCTTTTTATATGATTTGCGCGAGGTTTTCGCCCCGCGCAAATCATTACAAGGAGTAGTAAATAAAACGCTCCTGCTTCCTAGAACTCCCAGTTCTCCTAGTTCTCCTAGATAAAAGCCGCACGTGATACGCTACCCGTTATACTTACCAACTAATTCGCCACAATCGGCAACTCCGCCACGATATTGGCAGACGAGGTGCCGAGCGAAACGGTGTAGTCGCCCGCATTGACGTGCCACTCGTGCGCCTTGTCGTCCCAGAAGGCGAGCGCACTGCGGTCGAGTTCAAAGACGACGACCTTCTTCTGATTGGGCGCGAGCGTAACCTTGCGGAAGGCTTTGAGTTCCTTCTTCGGACGCAGCACGGTAGGGTTGTTCTCGCCGACGTAGAGCTGCACGACCTCCGCACCCTCGCGCGTGCCGGTGTTGCGCACCTCGATGGCTATTTTGAGCGGCTTCTCGGCGGTGATGGTCTTCACCGTGCCACGGCTCAAAATGCGCGGGTTCGAGAGTTCGAAGGTGGTGTACGACAGTCCGTGGCCGAACGGGAACAGCGGTGCGATGCCCTTGCTCTCGTACCAGCGATAGCCGACCAGCACCGACTCGTCGTAGTGAACATCGTAGGTGAACGGGTGGAAGAACTGCTCGTTGGGGTTGCCCTTCGCCTTGCTCAACCTGACACCGAACGGTACGGTGTTGCGTGCGGGCGAGTCGTCGAACGAACGCTCGATGGTCATCGGCAACTTGCCCGACGGGTTTGCCGCGCCGATGATGATGTCGCGAATGGCGTTGTAGCCGTTCTGACCCGGATACCAGCCGTAGAGCAGCGCAGCACTCTTGTCAGCCCAAGCCGACATATCGATGCCCGAGCCGCTGTTTACGACCACAATGGTGCGCGGATTGTTCTCGACGGCAAGGCGCACCAACGCCTCGTCGCGCTTCTCCATCGCAAACGGACGCTCGGTGCCTTCGGCATCGGCGGTTCCCGTGGCGCAAATCACCACGTCAGCGGCTGCAAGTTGCTCGGCAGTAGGCTCTTCGATGACCGTCAGACGGTCGCCGAACGCTGCGCGGAGTGCCTTGTCGAAGGTTACGATGTCGTAGCCCTTGACCTTCGCCGCACCGCCACCGACAGGGAGCCGCTTTGCCCAGCGACCCGCGAGCAACACCTTGCGGTCGGTGCCGAGTGGCAGTATGCCGTCGTTGCGCAACAGTACCGTACCCTCGACCGCCGTGCGATAGGCAACCTCGGTATGCTCGGGCATCTTCGCCTCCAACTCGGGCGCAAACTGCCCGCCGTCGGCAAAACGCTTGTAGAGTCCGAAGCGTATGCAGGTGGCGATGGTCGGGCGAATCATATTTTCGATGTCCCGCTCGGTGAAGTCGCCCCGCTCAAACGCCTCGGGCAGAGTCTCTTTCAAGTAGAAGTATTCGATTTTCGGCATCGACTCGTTCTGCCCCGGCATTTCGAGGTTCTGCCCCGACAGCACGACCTTCTTCCAGTCATAGACCGATTTCCAGTCGGTCATCACCAGTCCGCGGAAGCCGAGTGTGCCACGCAGCAGGTCGGTGATGACGTATTTGCTCTGACCCGTCCACTCGCCGTTGAGCTGATTGTAGGAGGTCATGAGCGTCGCCGCATCGGCATCGATACCCGCCTTGAAGGCAGGCGTGTAAATCTCCATGATGGCGCGTTCATCGACAATCGAGTTCGAGCGACGGCGGTAGAACTCGGTGTTGTTGCACAGAAAGTGCTTGATGCACGCCAGCGTACCCGTCGATTGCATACCCTCGACATACCGCTCGACAAAGCGTGCGGCAAGGTAGGGGTCCTCGCCCAGATACTCGAAGTTGCGCCCGCACTGCGAGCCGCGATAGATGTTCATACCCGGACCGAGCATCACGCCCGCACCGCACATGCGCGCCTCCTCGCCGACAGCCTTGCCGTAGTCGTAGGAGAGGGCGGGGTTGAAGGTCGCCGCGAGCATAATCGTGGCAGGAAACTGCGTCGTCTTCTCGGGCTGACGCACCATCGACGGGTCGGGAATGGTGTTGTTGATTCTCACGCCGAGCGTCGCATCGGCGGTGTAGATGTAGGGTAGTCCCTTGGCGGGAACACCGGGCAGGAAGAATTTGTTGTAGCCGCGCGTCATGCCGAGTTTCTCGTCGAGCGTCAGCTTTGCGATGACCTCATCGGCACGCTTGTAAGCCTCGTCCCAACTCATCAGCGGTTGGGCGCAAGCACCTGCCACCGAGGCGAGGGCAAGGAGTGAGCAAAGAAGTTTTTTCATTCGGTTTAAGTTTTTGTCGGTTATGGCAGATAGTGCAACGCCCACAAAAGCGCGGTTCCGCCCGACCTTTGCGCCACTGCGTCTATCTATTATGCAAAGATAGAAAAAAATCCGTACTCTCAAAACAAAAAGACACTCCGACCAAGCGGAATGCCTCTGTTAGTGGTTAG
>JBNMLI010000187.1:0-3494 GCA_050874765.1 Alistipes sp. | reverse complement strand
GCGTGTCCCTGACCGAGAGGGCCCGACGTATTCTCGACACCGCGCACGACATCTACCTCGGGGTGGCCCGGTGTTACACTACCCCACTGACGGAACTGCGCCAAATCCTCCATCGTGTAGTGGCCTGCCAGTGCAAGCACCGAATAGAGCATCGGCGACATGTGTCCCGGGTCGAGGAAAAAGCGGTCGCGATAAGGATAGAGCATATTATCGGGGTCGTAGCGCAGAAACTCGGCGTAGAGTACGTTGATGAAATCCGCACCGCCCATAGCACCGCCCGGGTGTCCCGATTTTGCCTTTCCGACCATCGAAGCAGCCAACACACGAATGTTGTTCGCCGCCTTCAAGAGTTTAGAATCAGTAGCCATATTTTTCGTTGTTTACAATTAACGTTAGTTAAAGTCGGTTGTTTCTACAAATATACGCTTTATTTCGACGCGACCGACAATTTGCCCAAATTTTATTTTGCATGCGCACCCTGCGCCTTCGCAAGTTCCGCAATGGCAGCACGTTCGATTTTCTCGCGGGCATAGTCGCGCGTTACGCGAAAGCTTTTCACATCGGACGACGGCAACTCGAACATAATATCCATCATCACCGTTTCACACAGCGAACGCAGACCTCGTGCACCGAGTTTGTACTCGACCGCCTTATCGACTATGTAGTCCAGAGCCTCCTCGTCGAACGACAGCGCGACACCGTCCATCTCGAACAGGCGTTGGTACTGGCGCACGATTGCATTCTTCGGCTCGGTCAGTATCTTGCGCAGAGCCTCCTTCGAGAGCGGCTCCATATAGGTAAGCACGGGCAGACGACCGACCAATTCGGGAATCAGTCCGAAACTCTTGATATCCTGCGGCATAATGTATTTCATCAGGTTGTCGCGGTCGATGGTGTCGGTATTGACGCGCCCGAAACCCATGGCGCGGGTGTTGAGTCGCTGTGCAATACGCTTTTCGATGCCGTCGAACGCACCGCCGCATATAAATAATATGTTGCGCGTATTTACCTGAATGAACTTCTGGTCGGGGTGCTTGCGTCCGCCCTGCGGAGCGACATTGACAACCGTACCCTCCAAAATTTTGAGCAGGGCCTGCTGTACGCCCTCGCCCGACACATCGCGCGTGATGCTCGGGTTGTCGCCCTTGCGTGCGATTTTGTCGATTTCGTCGATGAAGACAATACCGCGTTCGGCAGCCGCCACATCGTAGTCGGCAACCTGCAACAGGCGCGAGAGAATGCTCTCGACATCTTCACCGACATAGCCCGCCTCGGTCAGCACCGTAGCATCGACGATTGTGAACGGCACTTTGAGCAGTCGTGCTATTGTGCGGGCTATAAGCGTTTTACCTGTACCCGTAGGACCCACGAGCAGAATATTCGACTTGTCTATCTCGACATCGTCCGCCTTCTGCCGATTCAGCCCGACGAGGCGTTTGTAGTGGTTATATACTGCCACCGAGATGTAACGCTTCGCGCTATCCTGCCCTATGACATATTCGTCGAGGAACGCCTTTATCTCGGCAGGTTTGAGCAACTTGTCGAATTTCACATCGAACTCGGAGCGTTTGCCGCCCTTGTCTGCCGTGAGCAGATTGTTATCTGCCAACGACTTGTAGCCGAGTTCTATGCACGCGTTGCATATATTCACGTTCGGGTCGAGACCCTGAAACATAATCTCGACCTCGCTGCGCTTGCGACCGCAGAACGAGCAACAGTCCTCGCGATGCGAGCCTCCGCCTTTATTACCGTTATTGTTTGTTGTACGTTGTGCCATTTCTCTATTTCTCACGTTTTGTACGAACATCGTCGATTAAACCATACTCCTTCGCCTCTGCCGCCGAGAGCCAATAGTCGCGGTCGGCATCGCGCTCGATGTCGGCTACCGTCTTGCCCGTGTGGAACGACAATATGTCGTAGAGTTCGTGTTTGATACGGACAATCTCGCGGGCAGTGATTTCTATATCCGAGGCCTGACCCTGCGCCCCGCCGAGCGGCTGATGAATCATCACGCGCGAATGCGGCAACGCGGTACGCTTGCCTGCCGCGCCCGCCGTCAGCAACACTGCGCCCATCGACGCCGCCATACCCGTACAGGTGGTTGCGACATCGCAATTCACGAGTTGCATTGTATCGTAGATGCCCAAGCCTGCCGACACGCTGCCACCGGGCGAGTTGATATAGATTTCTATATCCTTGTCGGGGTCGGTCGATTCGAGGAACAGGAGTTGCGCCTGAATGATATTTGCCACATCGTCGTCGATGGGCGCACCCAGAAACAGTATTCGGTCCATCATCAGACGGCTGAACACATCTAATTGGGTAACATTCAGATGGCGTTCCTCCAAAATCATCGGATTGACGTAGGCGTCGTATGCCGACTTCATGCTGTGCAGCGTGTTGCTGCTGATGCCGCGATGCTTGACGGCGTATTTTTCAAATTCGTTCATATCTCTCTATTGACCAAGTCGTTTACGGGAATTATTCCGTTCGGTGTTGATAAAAAGGCTCTGCAAGTTCGCACGCGTCGAACCGGCAGAGCCAAATCGCGATATGTGTTGCGGAAAATTATTGCAAATTCTGCGCCAGCGAAGCGAACTCCTCTGCGGAAACCGCCTTCTCGACAACCTTGACCTTTGCCTTAACCGCCTCGACGACCTTCTGCTCGTAGAGCTTCTCGTAAATCTTGCGATTCTGCTCCTTGTCTTCGAGAATCTTCTTCGCGAAATTGGTGAGCATATCCTCCGGTGCGTTAGGCATACCGTACTGTGCAAACTGCATGGCTGCCAACTCCTTTGCCTCCTTCTCCGCCTCGTCTGCCGAAACCTTTATGCCCTCGGCATCGATAATGTGGTGCTGGATATAGTTCCAAGTGAACATTTTGAGGAACGAAGCGAAATCCTTCTCGATGTCCTCCATCGAGAACTTGCCCTCGTTGATGGTGAAGAGCCAACGTTTGAGGAAGCCCTCCGGCATGGCGAGTTTCGCCTTGTCGAGCAGGTAGTTGCGCACCGTTGCGATGAACATATAGTCGCTTTCGCGCGAAAGCTCCTTCTCGATTTGCTCATCGATGAACGCATCGAGTTCCTTGGCATTCTTCACATTGCCGTCAGGGAATGCGGTCTTGAAGAACTCGTCGTTGAGTTCCGGATTGGCGAACTGACGAATTTTGGTGATTTCGAGCGAGAATTTCGGATTGATGTCTTTGAGTTCCTCCTCCTTCACATGGAGCATCGAAGCACGCTGTGCAGGGGTCTTATACATCTCGTTGATGTCGATATCCATCTTGTCGCCCACCTTCTTGCCGATAAATGCCTTGCGCTCGTCGTCGCTCATCGAAATCAGACCGACGTATGCCTCCTCGACACGCAGGTCGCCATTGTCGAGCGTTACGGTCAGAGCCTCGTCCTTGGCAACCTTATCTACATCGACCAAACGACCGTAGCGACGCAGGTAGTTGTCGAGGAAGTTCTCGTGCATCTTCTTGTCAATCT